>JAGPEO010000007.1:12114-30125 GCA_018056925.1 Phycisphaerae bacterium | reverse complement strand
TTGTGCCGCTCCGGCATTCAGCCAGAACCGAAAAACGTGCTCGCCCTGATCTATGCGCGGCGTGAAGCGGTCCTGTTTCGTGATCGGCCGCCCGTTGCCGAGCGGATGCCCCGCGTGTGCGGGTGAACGCAGCAGCGACAGCCGCACTTCGCCGTCCGCGCAGTCCGCCCCGTGTATGCGGTCGTTGATGATTGTCAAAGCCATATCGCTGTCTTTCGAGGTGACCGCGAGCCATTTCTGCATCACCTGCTCATCGCCATCGGCGCGCAGCTCCGCGACGCCGAAGGCTGTCTGACCGGCAAATGCGGGGCTTGGAACGAGCGTGGGGATAGACAGCTTGAGCATACGGTCTTTCTCGTACCAGTGGACGCGCGCCTCGACCTCAATCTCCGTACCTGCCTTTGGCAACTTGTATCGTTGGCAAATACAGGAGTCTTCATATTCCAGCAGCACCTCCACCACACTGCGTACTGGTCCGTCCTCGATTACCCGCACGCACGGCAGATGCTCGTCGCCCACGGCCGAAAAGCGCGCCCCGCGGACCCGCGACATCAAGCGAAAACGCCCGGCCGGCGTGCGAAAACGCCGCACCCTCATGCCCCACGGATCGGCGTCGTCCTGCATTACCAGTGGTCGGAACGCGCCGCGCGCCAGGTAGTCGCATCCTCCGACGCGATAGCGGTCGAGCAGCCCGGTGCGCGTGTTAATCACAACTTCCATGGACGCCGTCTTGAGCCGAATCACCCCGCGGCTTTCCTTGAGGCCAAAGGCCGGACGCTTGGGCTGCAGTACGACGCGGCAGTCGAAACGATTCATTTGGCTCGGCGCCAGTTCAGCCGCAAACACGACCCGCTTGCGATGGTCCTCATTAATGTTGGCGTGTTCTTTCTCGGCCTGCGCAGGCAACAGACGACGCCCCTGCCGCACCTGCGGAACGCCAAATCGCCCAGTCCTGTGCGGCCAAGGCGTTTGCATTTCGCATTCGACCAATGTGCGCACCGGATACGGGTGCGGGTTGTACACAAGTACCGGGAATTCGTCCGGCCGCGCTGCCGGCTGGCCGGCCGCCAGCGTCAGGAACGCCCGCATCTTGATGCGCGACACAACTTCCAGACCGTGGTCCAGCCGCTGAATTACTGCGTCCTCCACCGGCTCAATCACAGTTCCCGCCAGTGAGTCGTGAAACTCGCTCGCCAGCAGGTCGCGCGTGGCCTCGTAAAACTCCGTCCGCGGATAGCGCATCAGGCCCTGTATGGCAGCCGTGGCGGCCATCTTCTCCGTGGCATACAGCTCGTTTTCCAGCTTGCGGTGCTTCTGCTTGACGCGCGCCATGGACGTATAGGCGCCCACGGCCCAGGGGTTCAGATCGCCCCCATGCTGCGGCAACTCACTTCGCCGGCGCCGCAGGTCTGCGAAATACTGCTCAGGCGTCGAATGCCGGATGTCCACATCGGGCATCTCCCGCATCAATGCGTTCAGTTCAGAGACGTCCTTGCGCGACGGCCCCCCGCCGTGATTGCCGACGCCCCACGGCACGATTCCGCAGGCCTGGCCCCCATTTGCGCCTATCCAATCCACCACCTTCTGGCGGGCGCCGCCCGGCGCCGAGTTGTAGTGCGAGTCCGCCAGCGTCGCCAGCACCTGCGAACCGTCGTAGCCGACCCAGACGAACTGCGTGGCCGGCAAGTCCGCATCCCGCAGCGGAGGCCGGCAGAAAAGGTATGAGTCGTAGCCGCTGCGCGCCAGTATCTGCACCAACCCGCGACTGTGCCCGAACGAATCCAGGTTCGCCGCCGTCTTGACGTCCACGCCAAAGACGCGTTTGAAGTAACGCTTTCCCACCAGGATCTGCCGCACAAACGATTCGCCTCCAGGTATATTGCAGTCCGGCTGCAAATACCATCCGCCCATAATGTGCCACGCCCCGCTTTTCACCAGCTTGCGAATGCGCTGAAATAGCGCCGGGTCGTACTCGGCGATCCACTCGTGGAACATCGCCTCGTTGCGATTGAAAACCAGGCCGGGGAACTTCTCGCAGATGTCAGCGACCGTGCGGGCCAGCGCCAGCGCCTCGGCCGCACCTTCCTGCCACTCCCAAAGCCAGGCCGCATCAACATGGGAATTGCACAGCAGATGCACGCTCCTCTTCAGCCTCGGTCGTTCAGCCGGTTCCTTTTGCGCAGCTCGCCGCATGTCTAGTACTCGCACAACCTGTGGTATTCGTCCAACATCGCCATGTAATTGTCATAACGCGTGCCGACGGCAATCGAGTGGCTCGCGCCCAGTATGAAACGCCCGCCCGGCTTGCCGCAGGCCATAGCGCGCCGCACATCGTCGCGCACGTCTTCCGGAGCCCCAGAAATCAGGTGTTCGACGGCCACCCCGCCCCAGAGCGTCATTTTGTCCCCGATTTCCTTCTTCAGCGTGGCGAGATCCATGCCGGCGCTGGCCTGAATCGACTGATACGCGTCGTAGCCTATCTCCAGGAAGCAGTCTTGCAGCGCCCGGATGTTGCCGCAGCAGTGCTTCAGAACCTTCTTGCCGAAAACCTCGTGCAGCCGTGCCACGCGCTGCCGATTCGCCGCCAGGAATAGCTCGCGAAACACGGCCGGACTGATGAACGGTCCGGCATTGTATGCAAAGTCCTGATCCCAAAGCACGCCATCGCAGTCGGCGTGTACAAGCTGTTCGTCCGCGAGATTCTGCTCCTCCAGCATCCGGCGGGTCGCCGCGCGCACCACCTCCGGCTGCCGCGCCAAGCGCCTGCATCCGCGCGTCAGCCCGCCCAGCAGAACAATGCCGATCTCTCCGCCCGACGGCCCGCAGATGAACTTTTCGTCTTTGAAGCGCTGGATCACCTTGTCGAGTATGTGCCACGAGCGTGCGTCAATTGCTGGCGGCCGCAGCGGGCCCTCGAAATCTGCCACGGACAACGTCTCGGCGTCCGCCACCGGATCATGGATACAAGTTATGTCTTCGGACGCCGCAGAATAGCGGTAAACCCGCCCGTACTTGTCTTCCCACGTGTCCGGACTCGTGCGGCGCGGCGGCGCATCATCAGTTTCGGGAGGAATGCGCCAGGTCGCGGCCGGAAAGGTCACAATGTCCAGTTCGAGTGTCTCGTGCAGCGCGATGTGGTCTTTGATATAACTTTCGGCCACTTCCGCGTGCCGCCCTTCCCAGAACGCGATCTGCGATTTCGCCTTGGCGCGCAAATAGGTTTCATGCCCCAGCAGACGCTCGACCGTATCAAAGTCCACTGCGAATTCGCCGATGGGCACGCGATCCGGCAGCTCGCCCGCCAGTGTCGCCAGCACGCGCTGCTTCGAATTCATTCCGGCGTCACCACGAGTACACTCAAATCCGAACTCGGCAAAGGCAAACGCACGCCGCCGGGCACATACGAATAGACTCTGTCACCCACAAAAACGCCGGTCGTTTCGCCGCCGCGCGGGCGCCGCACAGTCAAATTCAAATTGTGCTCGCGCAGCCGCAATCGAGCTTCCACCGACTCCAGTCCGCTCAATAGCCGCGGCCGCAGCACGAGCTCCGCCAGTCCCGGCCGCACGCCGAGCAAATGGTGCACAAAGAAGCACGCCAGCTCGGCCCAGGTCCAGGGAATAATGCCGACTTGCGGATACGGCGGGATCGGCCGCGGCCCGTAGAACTCAAACCAGGCCCCGGCCCGCGCACCGGGCGCGCTCCCCAGCCAGTTGAGAACACGCCAGACCTTGTCATCCTCGCCCGCCTCCAGGTACGCCCGGGCGACAAACAACGAAGCAAACGGCCACGGCCCCGGCGAATCCGGCTCAGAACTGACGTGGTAGCGCCCGTAACCCCCGCCGTCCCAGCGTTGGTTCCACAGTTGCTCCATATCCGCCAGCGTATTCCGCGCCAGCTCCCCGCGTGGATCGACGAACTCCAGCGCAATCGGCAACGCCGCGCAAGTGTCCGGATTCAGATAATGCGTTCCCTCGCCAAACAGCGGCACACCGGCCGGCAGCCCCGCGTTCGCGGCCGGGGTGATCGTCTCCTGCACCGCCCCGCTCACCTCACGCCGTTTGATGAAGCGGCCGTTCTCAACCAAACCGAAGCGCGCATCCGTGAGCATGGCCTCGCGAATCCGCTGGGCCTCACGCGCCCACCGCTCGGCCTGCTCCGGTTGACTGACCATGTGGGCCAGGCGCGCGGCGGCCGCCAGACCCAGCGCGGCGTAGAGCTGGTGCGTCAACTCCATCCCGTCGCGAATCCCGTGAACTACATGCCGTTCCCAGTACTCCCGCCGGTTATGCAGCAGGCCGGAAGGCGCGTGCCGGAAAACCTCGCGCAGCGGAAACTCCGCCAAGGCCGCGACGCGCTCCCAGTGTTGACGGACGATATCCAGGTCGCCGGTCCAGTTGACGTACGATTCCACCGCCAGCAACAGCTCGCCGTTCTGGTCGAGTTCCACCTCCTCCGTCGCCCGCCGCCGTCCGGAATCAACGCAATCACCCTCTTCGCTGACAAGCTGCGTCAGCAGCCGCTCGATCATGGTGCGCGCAGTATCAACCGCGCCCAGTGCGGCCAGACTGGCGGCAATGATCGATTGATCGCGTACCCATTCCAGGCTGTATTGCCAAAAGCTCGCATCCACCATGCCGCTCGCGGCCACCACCGCCGGCAATTGGTTACGCGCAGCACGAAACAGGTGCTCTAGCGGCTCCGCCGAGCAAGTCAGGGCCGCGCAGCGACGCCAGTATGCGGCGCTCTCATCATGCTCCGGCGTCTGCCTCGACCACTGAACGCCCACCCGCCACTCATCGCCGCTCTTACTCAACTCGTAACACAGCGCCGCCTCTGCGTAGCCCTCGTCCGCCAATTCGACCGGCAGCTCCAAGAGCTCAGCCTCCGGCCCGGTTTGCAGCACCGCACTCAAACCCTGCGCAGACGTAGTTCGAACTCGTATGACACGAACCAGCCGCGGCGTCCGCCGGTCCGGACAGTAGAAGACCTCCTCGACGCACAGACCGTCGCCCTGCCACTCGACGCGCACTGCCGGCACACCGTCGATATCCGTCCAGCGCGCGTCCAGCGACTCCCCGCGGGGGTTCGACAGTCCATTCCCCGCGCGAACGCGGATTATCGTCGCCGCCAGGCCGTGCTGGGCATCAAAAGTCAGCGCCCGGCGCTTCGGCCCAAGCCGCTCCGGGTTTAGCACCAGCAGGCCCACTGGCGTGCCCTGGCCCGATGTGCACACCTGCACCGCGGCCTGGATCAGGCCATTGCCCAGGAAGAAGTAGTCCACGCCGTCCAGCGTGGTCTTCGCATCCGGCGGCCCCTGCGCAGGATCATCCGTATAGAAATGCTCGGCAACTTCCATGCGCTCCTCCTCACGATGGCGTTCAGCCGCCGTGTCTCCCCACTATTGTTGCAACGCCAACCTCTTCGCGACTTCCGCCCCGGTGGCGGCGTCCTTTCCGTACCCATTGGCGCCGATCTTGTCCGCGTATTCCCGCGTCACCGGCGCGCCGCCCACGAGGATGGCCGGCGCCGTTTGCAGTTCCGCCCGCAGCTTCTTAATGGACTCCTCCATCATCGGCATGGTCGTGGTCAACAGCGCGCTCATCGCCACCACGTCCACCCGGCGCTGCCGGCAGGCCGCCACGAACTGCTCCGGCGCGACGTCCACGCCCAGGTCCACTACCTCGAAGCCGGCCCCCTCCAGCATCGTCGCCACCAGATTCTTGCCGATATCGTGCAGGTCGCCGCGCACCGTGCCGATGACCGCCGTCGCCTCAGGTTTCACACCGGCCGCGACCAGATGCGGCTTGAGCGCGTTTGATCCCGCTTTCATGGCCTCGGCGGCGATCAGCACTTCGGGGATGAAATACTCACCCTCGCGAAACCGCCGCCCGACCTCGGTCATCCCCTTAAGCAGGCCCTCGTTAAGAATGGCCCGCGCCGGCGTCTGCGCCGCAAGGGCCTGCTCGACAAGTTGTGGCGCGTGTGCCTCGTCGCCGTCGATAACTGCCTGCGCGATCTCGTCCAGTACCGTCATGGTTTGCTCCAAGGGGCATGCCCGCGCTCAGCGCTTGGGCATGGCACCCAAGGGCTTACCGCTTGGGCATGACGCCCCAGGCGGGTTTGCGAAGGCGGACCGCCAGTATAGCGCGCCGTGCAACAGAGGCAACTGAGCCGCACTGGTTGCTTCGCCGCGGGCGCGCGGCGGCGCGGCGCAGGCGCGTGGCGGAGTCGGTGCATGGCGGCGCGGCGCAATGCGGCGCAGGCGCGGGTATGATGTGCTAACGTCCAAAGCGGCCGCGGAGGAGTGACAGAGGAGTGACAGTGGCACAGCCGGCAGCAGCACAGGTCCCCACGGTGACACCCGTCGAGGCCGCGCTCCATTTCCGCGTCCTTCACCTTGACCGCGTTGAACCCGACCGCGAATTGATCCACAAGCTGGCCCACATTCAGCCCGACCGCCCCGCGCACGCCCGTTGGGTCGAGCAGGTCGAGCAGCTTACCCAGGAGCTGCGACCCCTCACCCGCCCGCGAGCACTCTTCCGCATCGACCCCATCGTCTCGCTCGAAGATCGCCGCGTGGTTCTAGCATCTGGCGCGGCATTCGAGGGCGCCGTCGGGACGTTTCTCAAGAATGCGACCTTGATCGCCACGTTCGTAGTGACCATCGGCTCCGCAGTCGAGCGCCTCAGCCGAATCTGGCTCAGGGCAGGCAAAATCATGCAGGGCACGATCGCGGATGCGATCGCCTCGCAGTGCGCCGAGGCCACCTGCCAAACGCTCTGCCGCCACGTGCGCCTCTGGGCCCAGGAGCGCGCGTGCGAGACAACGCCCCCGTACAGCCCCGGCTATTGCGGCATGAGCGTGCGTCAGCAAATCCCGCTGTTTGCCAGTCTGCCGACCGAGCGAATCAACGTCCACCGCACGCCAAGCTGCCTCATGCTTCCGGTAAAGTCCATCTCCGGCCTGATCGGCATCGGCCCGCCTGACAAGATCAACCCGCAGAAGCACCCGTGCGAAGCCTGCGCACACCCCCACTGCACGCAGCGCCGCGCACCCTGTAACCACGAACTGGCCGCCAACGAAACGACCCAAGCAACAGGTGATTAGCATGCCCGACCCAACACCGGTCGTCGCAGTTTTGCTTCTTTCGGCCACGATGACGAATCGCGATGGCGCCCCAACGTCGCCGGCCCCACAGCAGCCCGGCCCGCCGCAACATCTGCGCTGCGAGTACCTGACCGACCCGCTGGGCATCGATCGCACCAGCCCACGCCTATCGTGGGAGATGGTGGATTCCCGCCGCGGGGCGATGCAGACTGCTTACCAGATTCTCGTCGCCGATGCGCCGGAACTGCTCGCCGCCGATCGCGGCAACCTCTGGGACAGCGGCCAAGTCCGCTCGGACCAGTCAGTTCACGTCAGTTATGCCGGCCTGCCGCTCAAATCGCGCATGCAGGCCTGGTGGAAGGTGCGCGTATGGGACAAGGACGGACAGCCGTCACCCTGGAGCGAGCCGGCCCGCTGGTCCATGGGGCTGCTTAACCCCACAGACTGGCATGCGAGTTGGATCGGTGACAGCGCCCCCCTGCCGTCGTCCGAACCGCCGGACCCGCACCCCGCGCTGATGCTCCGCAAGACCTTCCAAGTCCCCGCGCCGCAGCAACAACCCGCCCCTACGCCCGTTAAGCGCGCCACAATCTACGCCACGGCGCTGGGCCTTTACGAACTGCGTCTGAACGGCCAGCGCGTCGGCGACCATGTCCTCGCACCCGAGTGGACCGACTACCACAAACGCGTGCAATACCAGACCTGCGATGTCACTCACCTGGTCCGCCCCGGGGAAAACGCGCTCGCCGCCCTGCTCGGCGACGGCTGGTATTGCGGACGCATCGGTCTGGCTTTCGCCGTCCCCGGCGGACAAACCCGCGCGTTCTTTGGCCGGCAGCCCTGGCTGCTGGCGCAACTGGAGATCGAACTCGCCGACGGCCACACCATCACGGTCGTTTCCAATGACGAGTGGCGCGTCACGAACGAAGGCCCCATTCGCGCCAGCGACATTTTGGACGGCGAAGGCTACGACGCTCGCCGCGAACTGCCGGGCTGGGATGCGCCGGGCTTCGACGATTCCGCCTGGCGACCCGCGAAAGTTTGCAGCCTTGCTTCGCCGCAAGATTTGGGATTGACCACGACGCAGCCCGCCCGCCCAAAGCTGGTGGCTCAGCCCAACGAGCCAATTCGCGTCATTCGCGAGATCAAACCCATTGCGCTGACCGAGCCGCAGCGCGGCGTTTACGTATACGACCTGGGCCAGAACCTGGCCGGTTGGTGTCGAATGAAGCTGAGCGGCCCAGCCGGCGCAACCGTCACCCTGCGCCATGCCGAAGTGCTGAACCCCGACGGCACAATCTACACCGCCAACTTGCGCGGGGCTCCGCAGACAGACCAGTACACGTTGCGCGGCCCACAGGGCGACGGGCAAGGCGAAGTCGAAGTCTTCGAGCCGCACTTCACCTATCACGGCTTCCGCTACGTCGAAGTAATCGGCCTGCCCGAGAAGCCCGCCCCGGACGCACTGGTGGCGCGCGTAATCTCTTCCGCGGCCCCTGTCTGCGGCCGCTTCGAATGCTCGAACCCACTGCTTAACAAGCTGATGGAAAACATCGTCTGGACGCAGCGGGCCAACATGCCCAGCGTGCCGACCGACTGCCCGCAACGCGATGAACGCCTCGGCTGGATGGGCGACATCCTCGCATTTTCTCAGGCCGGAATGTTCAACCTCGACATGGCCGGCTTCTTTACTAAGTGGCTGCCCGACGTGCGCGACGCTCAGGCCGGCGATGGCCGCTACCCGGATTTTGCACCTCACCCGTTCGACCCCAACGTGCGCTTCTCCGCCGCGCCGGCCTGGGGTGACGCCGGTGTGTTTGTGCCCTGGCGGGCGTACGTCAATTACGCCGACCAGCGCCTGCTCGCCGAGCATTACGAGTCCGCCTGCCGCTGGATTGACTGGGTCCAGGCCAACAACCCCGATCTGCTCTGGAAGAACAAACGCGGCAACGACTACGGCGACTGGCTCAACGCGGACACGCTCAAGCTGGAGGGCTGGCCGGCCACGGGGGCCGCAGTGCCGAAAGAAATCTTCGCCACCATGTTCTTCGCACGCTCCACCCAGCTCGTCTCGCAAATAGCAGCCGTACTTGGCCGCGACGACGACGCCCGCCGCTATGCCCGACTGGCGGCCGACATTCGCGCCGCCTTCCTGAAGGCGTACGTCGGCCCCGACGGCCGCATGCCCGGCGACACCCAGGCCGGCTACGCCATCGCGCTGCACTTCGACCTCCTGCCGGAAGACCTGCGGCCCGCGGCCGTGCAGCACATGCTCGCCGGCTTTGAAAAATACAATGGCCACATCTCCACCGGTTTCCACAGCACCATATGCATGATGAATGAACTGAATCGCCTCGGCCTGGTGGATGAAGCCTACCGGCTGCTGATGAACCGCGGCATGCCCTCCTGGCTGTACCCGGTCGAGCACGGCGCGACCACCATCTGGGAGCGCTGGGACGCCTACGTCGAGGGCCGCGGCTTCCAGGACCCCGGCATGAACTCCTTTTCGCACTACGCTTTCGGCTGCGTCGGCGAGTGGATGTACCGCACTATCCTCGGTATCAATCCGGACGACCCGACCGGAGCCGAGCCAGGCCGCACCGAAATGCCGCCAACTGCCGAAGCGTGGCGCCCAGGCTACAAGCACTTCACGCTGCGCCCGCGACCCGGCGGCGGCCTGACCTGGGCCGGCGGCGAGTACCACTCGATCCACGGCAAAATCGTGAGCCACTGGCGCATCGAAAACGGCCGGCTTGCGTACGAATGCACGATCCCGGCCAATACCACTGCGACGGTCTACGTCCCGACTTCGGACCCCGCGTCAGTACGCGAGGAGATCGACCCCGAGGCACTACCGCCAGGCTCTGCGACGCGAACGGAAGCCGGCGCTGCGGTATTCGAACTCGGCGCGGGTAGTTATCGTTTCACTTGCCCGTACTCACTATGATGTTTGCGTGCTTTGTGGTGGCCTTGTAGCTAAATGCCGCGTGCTGTGCCTTTGGTGCAGAGAATCCAATGGAACCAGTAAACACACCCTCAGTCGACTTCACGCAACTGAACCTCGACGTGGTCTTCGGCCGCGCCGGCGGCCGTATAATTTGGCAGCCGCGCATCCTCGCCTGGCTGACTGACAAGCAGTTCGCGGGCGAGCCCGTGCCGGCCCCCTACACCGACATGACGCCGCCGCAGCTCTATCGCGCGCTGGGCTGCTCCAACCGCATCTATGATTTCAATGCGTGCTTCGTTTCACACGAGGACCCGCGCGTCCGCCTGACCCGCACGGAACTGAACGCGACCGACTACGAGCTCGTTTGGGAAACGCCGGTCGGCCGGCAGCGCGCCGTCTATCGCCGCTCGCCCAACACGCCCGCGGAACTCCCGGTCAAATGGCCCGTGAGCGACGAAGAGGAACTTAAAGTCGCCACCTGGCGCGAGCTGCACCGCACCTGGTCCTGGGACCAAGCCGCCTACGAGCGCCTCACTCGCGAGTGGGCCGGCCTCGGCGCCCCGACCATGTACATCTGCCGCACCACGCTGCAGAAGCTCATCATCGAAGACATGGGCATGACCGCCACCGTGATGGCCATGCGGCGCTTCCCCGCCGCGTGCGAAGCTTACTTCGAAGCCCTGGCCGTGACGCAGGAACGCCTCATCGCCGTCATCAATGCCAGCCCGATCCAGATCGTCAATTTCGGCGACAACATCCACGCCATGTTCCTCTCCCCACGCTGGTTCCGGCAATACATCCTGCCGGTATACCAACGGCGTTGCGAACTGCTGCACGCGGCCGGCAAATTCGTCCACGCCCACTGGGACGGGCACTGCAAGCCCCTCTTGCCGATGGCCCGCGAAACCGGCCTGGACGGCATCGAGGCCATAACGCCCCTCCCGCAGGGCGACGTAACGCTCGAGGAAGTCAAGGCCGCCTTGGGCGACATGTTCCTGCTCGACGGCATCCCGGCGGTCTACTTCGATCACACTTACAGCGAACAGGAACTGCTGGACTGCACGCGCAAGTGCATCGACCTTTTCGCCCCGCGTCTGGTGCTGGGCATCAGCGACGAAATCTCCTCCCACGGCGACATTGACCGCATCCGCGCCGTCGGTCGGGTCGTCGACGAGTACAACGCCGGCTGCGGGTAACATTTGGGCTATCTTTTAGCTTGCCTCACCGCGGCCTTTCAGGCAGCGGAAAGCGCATCGCTACCGCCGTGCCGATGACCGGGTAAGGCATCCGAAGGCGGTACACGTGGAATTGCGAGCCGTCCCAGCTCAGTTTCTCGCATACATAGTGCAGAAGCCGCTCGTAGTTCGGCACCTCCGAGGTCTGCACGCCGGCCAAGCCCTGGCCCAGGAATTGAACCTGCTCCGCACACGGCAGCAGGTCAGCTTGGCTCACATCTCCCCCAGTTTCCCACGGAGCCGACCAGAGATCGCTCAGCACCAAACATTCCGGCGACAGCGGCCCGTACAGATCGCGGTGCACGAGCACATCCAGCACCAGCGTCTCCACCGCCGTGCGAATGTGCAAGCCGAACTGCGCGTACTTGTTGCGCGCGTCGCAATAGCGGAACGGCAGCTCGCGCATGACCTCGCCCGAGTAGAACGTCACCGCAGCCTGGTCGCCGACCGCCCCCTTCGTCCACACATCGTCGATCGCATTCCCTGGACCAGGAACGCGCTGAATGTCCGGCGGAGGATCCGAACAGAACGGCCGCAGCAGCGGAAAGCCATTCTCCAGGGCAAACTCCGGGGCGATCGGCTCGGAAACGGGGACGCGATGTGCCGCGCCATCCTCCGTCATCATGTAACGACGGGCCAGAACCCAACGGGCCTCCGGGCGCACCCGGCGCAAGTTGTAGTAGCCATGCACGTGCGCGATGTGCACACAGTCGTCGCGCGATCCCGGATACAGAAGCGCCGTGCGAATATGCGTCTGAACCTGGATTCCCCACGTATGGCTCGCGCAGCGGAACCCCTCCTTGCGATACGGCAGATCCGCCTCGGCGCGCCCACTGCGTGCCAGGCCGGCCATCATCAATTCAAGCGACCGGCGGTTGCCGGCATGGTCCCGCACGAGTTTCTTAAACTGCGCCACAGCAGAGCGAGCGCGCTGCAACGCTTCCAGCGGAGCGCCGTGGGCCTGCGCGGCCCCCAGAAAGGTCTCCACCGCCGACTCGCCGGGTACGTAGCGCACGGCCGCAAACGGGTCACCCCCGTCCGCAACCTGCACGATGCGCCAGGCTAACGTCTGGCTGATTCCGAGCTCGCGACAGATTTCGCTCGCCCGCCGCGGCCGCGCCGGTATCGAGTCGAGAACGGAGAGAAACGCCGCGCGCACCAGGGGCAGTACCCGCTGTGCTTCGTCTTCGAGTGATTTTGGCAGGCTCATACTAGCTTCTCTGGGGCTAATACCGGCTTCGTTGGGCTCTATTCGGCCTTTTGGGCTCCACTGAGCGTCCCCGGAACCGCTTCCGGGCCGTGGCCACAGTTTGCTCTACGTAAACATTAGTTATTACACCCCTACTCTTGAAAAGATTCAAGGGTAATTTCATGAAGTTTTTCAAGAAAGCTCTTGCATGGCCAATCCGATATCGGTAACATGCGTCCGGAGTGAGGCGCTATCTGCGCGTTTATCCAGAGCTTCCCACTCTGGGAATCTCGAACCCGCGGAGACGCCGTTTTTTCGGACCCTAAGGCTGAGGAACACATAGAGGTGCGAAAATGCAAGAAAAGAGGCACATTATTGGACCTGGCATTGTTTTCCTGTGCACCGGCCTGATCGCCACCAGCGCTGCACTGGCGCAATCGCGCGACGTGCCGGCCAACGACCTTTGTGAGAACGCGTTCGCCGTGACGGGCCCCTACCCCGTCACGGTTTGCGGCACAAACGTGGACGCGACGATCGACTGCCCCGGTTTCCTTGACTGGGACGCCGTGTGGTATGAGGTCGAGCTGCCGTACGCGTTCAACGACCTCGTGACCGACTACTGCCCCGGCCCGATCGACATGTCGGCGGATACGGTCGGAATCGTCTACTACAACGACTGTACCGATTGCGAAGCCGCAGTCGTCGGCGCCTACCAGTGGAACGACTGTGGGAACGGCAGGTGGCACCCGAAGATCTGGTGGCTTCAGTTGCCCGGTCCGGCCACGGTGCGGATTCCGGTCTACATCGCTCCGGCGCACGAATTCTGTATCGAGTTCAACGTCACGGAGAGCTTCCCGTGCGACCTCGACTGCCCGCCGGAAGCGGTGCCGGAAAGCGAAAGCTGCGGCGAGCTGACTAACGATGGCTGCAACCTGCCTGTGCCGCAGTTTGAGCCGCTGACCTGCGGCGAGACGATTTGCGGCACGACTTTCGCGTATGCCGGAATGCGCGACACCGACTGGTTCGAGATCACAGTCGAAGAGCCGACCACCATGACGTTCACCGTCGAGGCCGAGTTCATCGTCGGCATGTTCACCGGCCTTTTCGAGCAGCGCACGCCCGGCGTGGCCGCCTGCGATCAGATAACCGGGTTGCTCATTCCGTACGCCATCGCCGCCGACTGCGAATCGGTCAGCCTGGTTTACAACGCACTGCCGGGCACGTACTGGTGGCTTGTAACGCCCAACGATTACCAGAGCGTCCCCTGTCACGGCTTCAACCAGTACATCGCCACGATGACTTGCGAGCCGTGGGAACTCCGCGGCGCCTGCTGTGATGACGACACCAGCCTTTGCGCGGACAGCGTGCTGTTTCAGGATTGCCTCGAACCGCTGCGCTTCACCGCGGAAACGTTGTGCGCGGACATCAGTCCGCCTTGCGGCGGTTGCCCCGAAAGCATGATCGAAATCGAGATCAGGACCGACCGCTACCCGACTGAAACGACGTGGACCATCACGGATCACGATACCGGCGAGGTGCTCTACTCCGGCGGTCCGTACAGCGACGACTTCGCGACCTACATCGAGTATTACTGCATCGGCGCCGACGATTGCGTCGACTTCACCATCTACGACCTCTGCGGCGACGGCATCTGGCCGCCCTACGGGTATGCCGTCCGCCTCGATGGCGTCACCATTTACGACACCATTGGCATCGGCTGGGCCGGCCTCGAACGCCACAACGACAACATCGGCCACGGCTGCGAACTCGGCCGTTGCTGCTACGAGCCCTGGCCTAACTGCGCCGAAACCACGCTGTTCGACTGTGTCCGCCTTTATGACGGCATATGGAACGAAGGCCTGAACTGCACTGATGACCCGTGTCCGGACCCCAACGCCTGCGACTTCGAAGTCGTCGCCCCATATACGTCGCCGCAGCGCACCACCTGCGGCGGGCTCAATCGCTGCCAATCGCCGGACCACTATTTCGACACGCCCGAGCACGTGTACTGCGTCACGATTCCGCACGACGGCATCTGGAGCTTCAATACCTGCCTGGATACCACCAATGCCACCTGGCTGGCCGTCGGCACGGAGATGTGTGGCCAGGACATCGGCTGGGCCGCCTATACCTGTTGGGGGTTTTCCGCTGAGGTCGTCGCATACCTCAGCGCCGGCACGTACTTCGTCGACGTCGAGGGATATCAACAGTGCGGTACGTATGTGCTCGATATCCACGAGGTGATTCCCTGCGACGTGAATTGCCCGGAAGAAGCCGTGGCTGAGTCCGAGCCCTGCGGCGACACCATTAACGACGGCTGCTGGATGTACCCATATGCGTTCGAGCGGATCGTCCCCAATGTGCCCGTTTGTGGCACTATCTGGGCGGCCGATGGCAGCTACGACACCGACTGGTTCGAGTTCGTGGCGCCGGCCGACGACATCATGACCTTCTCGGTGCGGTCGAACTTCACCGCATTGATGGGCCAGGCGCAGCAGTATGTGCCTGGTCAGCCCGGTTGTCACAACATTACCGGCGTGATCGAACCGTTCGCGGAGGTGTCGGATTGCGAGCAACAGAGCGTGTCTTTCCCGGTCGTGGCCGGTGGCACCTATTACCTGTACATAGGACACCGCTCGTCTCACAACAGTCCGTGCGGGACGACCAATGACTACGTCGCGCTGCTCCGCGGATCAAGCCCAGTGTGCGGCGACCTGAACTGCGACGGCGCGACTAACGGGTTCGATATCGATCCATTTGTGCTGGCCTTGGTCGACCCGGCCGGGTACGCAGCCGCGCACCCCGATTGCGATTACATGCGGGCGGACCTTGACGGCGACGGCGCTGTGAACGTCTTCGACATCGACCCGTTCGTGCTCTGCCTGACGACTGGCGGTTGACCGGACCGCCCTTAAGTCCGGGCGGTTGGGACTGAAATCAAATGCCCAATACCGCCCTCGCACACTACGGCCGCGGTGCGGGCTGCGACTGCTGAGGCTCCTCCGGCCGCACGAAACCCGGCAGTTGAAATGGCTGCCCGCCCGCGATGTGTTCGATCATAGTGAAGACGCCCGGCCGCGACAGCTCCTCGAGGCGCGCGGCCGGGTAACCCGCAGCCGCGAAATCCAGCAGGCCGCCCGCGGCCGTGTGACAGTCAGTACAGTGCAGCGTTTGGGGACGGCGGTTCGCATGTATTGCCGCCCACAATTCGGGCAGGCGTGCCGCGTCGCCGCTTGCCGATTCGCGCAAGTACGCTCGGATGGCCGGTTCTGCACCGGGACTCTCCAGCACCGGCTGCTGCGAACTCGTATCCAACAGCGTCAGCTTGGCCCCGTATTCGCCGCGGAAGTGCCGCGGCAGTGTAACGCGCGCCGTCTCCACCAACTGCTGAAAGGCCGGGCTGCTGTAGTGTACGGCCGCCACGTGTTCGGCCAGTTGCGTCAGTGCGGGCACGTCGCCGGACTGGCGGGCGGCGCCGCGCAGCAATTCCACCAGGCGCCGTTGTGTGTCGGGCGTGGGATCGGCCAGTTCCTGGCGGCCGGCCTCGGAAGTCAGCCAACCGTAAGCCGCCAGCACGTCGGGCGCCGAGCGTGCGCGGCCGGTGTCCAGGTCGTACCACACCGTCGGCAATGGCTGTTGGTCTGCTTTCAGGTGGCAGACGGCACAATGCAAGGCGGTGGCGTGCATGTTCAGAAACGCGCGAACCTCCTTGCGCCGCGCGTGCGGGAGCGGGCTGTGACAGCCGCTCTGCGCGCATGAGTTGAAGCGGTCCGGCTGGATCCACTGGTCGAGGCGATGATAGCGCGCCAGAGGGGCGCGCGGGCGTTCGGTGCTGATTACGCCCGGCCATTCGGTCAGCCGCGACTCCAGCATGGCCTCGGTCAGCCGCTTCGGGATTCCAGTGATCTGGGCCGGCGTCGGCGTGGGAAACATGAGCGTGACCACCAGGTAGCGAATGGCCAGAAAACTGAGCCACAGCACCAGCACGATCAACGCGGCGGCATAGGCGCGCTTGACCAGGCTGACGATGCTGCGCCAGATGGTCCGTAGCGAGGGCATGACCAGCCGGCGACGTCTAGCCACGGGACACGTCCTCTGGCCCCCTGATCCCCAGATCGCGTGCCACGTCCTGAACAAACTCGCTATGCGCGTCAGCCAGTTCGGTCACGGGGGTGGCGCCGGTGATCGTGGCCATGGACAACGGGAACACGTGCGGCGAGAAGACCACATTCACGATATGCAGAATGCCGACGTGGATGATCGCCAGGAACGCCTCATACGTATGGGCAATGAGGGCAATGTTCAGCACGCGCCCGCTGAAGTAATGTGAAAAGAACTGCTGACCCCACAGCAGCAGCCCGGTCACACCCAGCAGCGTCGTACCCCAGAATACGCCGATGTACTCGAACTTCTCCTTCACGCTGAAACGCCCGAATGTGGGCGGCTCGCGCCGCAATCCCACCAGGTAGGCCAATTGCTGTATTGCCTTCGGCAGCTCCCAGGGCGCGATCACCATCGGCAGTTGCCACACGCCGCGCAGCAGCCCGACCCGCCCCCCGCCTGGCGCCGGCCGCCGCGCGATGCGCAGCAGCGCTGGGAAGGCGTAGACCAGGTGCGCCACAAAGCCCAGCATCAGCGCCACGCCCGCCCAATGGTGGATCGTGCGCGTCACGTGCAAGCCGCCCAGCGAATCCACCACGCTGCGCGCCCAGGCCCGGTCGGCGAACTTCATCGGAAAGCCGGTTATCGCCAGCGTCACGAACAACAGCACCAGGATCCAATGTTGATACCGCTGGCTGACCGTGATGCGCACCAGTCGCCGCCGCCCTTCCGGATGGGCCATCACCGCCCCGACCAGCGCCTGCGCTTCGCGCCGCCCTTCGTGATGCCGGCCGATCACGATCTGAAAAAGCTCCAGCACGCACAGCAGCAAAGATGGCCCGAACGTCCCGATCGTCAGCAGGATGAACGCGGCCGCGATCAGGAACTCCAAGGTGCCGCGCGCCGTAGGCAAATCCAGGTGCACGCTGGCCGCCGCAAGCTGCGGATCAGCGCCGGGATGACAGGCCGTGCTGCGGCAGGCGCTGGCCACGTTCGCCGGATTCACCGAGGAGCGCGGGTCGGCCCGCCCCAGCATCAGGTGCGCGTTCTCGCCTTCGGCCACGTGGCAGTCCAGGCAGTTGGCCGTGCTATGGTCCCCCAGAAGCGCGGCCTTGCCGTGGAAGCTGCGCAAGAAGCTGGCGACGGCGTCCGTCAGGTCGTGAGTGCGGCGCACCTCCGGATCGCTGTGACAGACCGCACAAACCTGCGTTTGCTCCAGCGGCGGCCGCGCTGGCTGCAAGCGCGAAGCCACGTGCCGCAAGTAGTACGCCGCGTCGACCGGAATCTGCTCCCGGTGACACACGTCACAGCGGTCGAACGCCCGCGAGCCCAGCGCCGGCAGCGCCGGGAAGACGTTGGCGGGGTCGCGAAACACCGGCTCGTCGTGACAATACAGGCAGACAGACTGCTGCGGTTCCAGCAACGGCCC
>JAGPEO010000007.1:0-12014 GCA_018056925.1 Phycisphaerae bacterium | reverse complement strand
GTGGATGCCGTACGCTGTCACCCACGTTTTCGAGGTTACGAACGCGCTGACGGGCCATGCGCTGTCGTCACCTCTTTCCTGTGCATCGAAGTTGTCTCGAGGAGAGAAGACAATCATGTCGCGCAGAACAATAACCCGAGCCGGACTAGCATCGTTACTGGGCTGTGTCGTACTTCTGTCTGGCTGCCCGCAACCGACACCAGATGACACACCCGGAAACAGTGGCCTTACGGGCAAGTACGTGGGTTCCGAAACCTGCTCATTGTGTCACAAGAATGTCCATGATGATTGGGCGGCCACTTTGCACGCCAAGGCCCTGGACAACCTGGAAGCAATCGACCAGGGCAGTAACCCGGCCTGCCTGCTGTGCCATACTACCGGCTTTGGGCAGGAAGGCGGCTTCGTCAGTCGCAACACCACAAACGCGCTGGCCGGCGTCGGATGCGAGACTTGCCACGGGCCCTCGCGCGACCACGTGGAAAATGTGGCCGACGCAGCCCTGCGGCCGCCGGTGAACATCTCCTCCGACATCTGCTCCCAGTGCCATAATCCGTTCCATCACGCGCTCTTCGGGGAGTGGCAGGCCAGCCTGCACGCGGTGGTGACTGAGCACGTGGCGGAAGAACTCGTTGCCGGTGAGGCCGCCACCAGTTGCGGCACATGCCACTCAGGCGACGTGCGGCAGCGGATGTTCGTTCAGAATGAAGCCGTTCCCGACAACATGCTGGAGGGCAGGGATATCGCCCGACTGAACGCGATCGAGTGCGCGACTTGCCATGATCCGCACGCGCGAACCAATCGTGCGTTCCTGCCGCCCGAAGGACACGACTTCCAACTGCGTTATGCTGAAGTGGTTCCGTTCCCGCCCGCCTCGAACGTCGTTTCCGAAACGACCGATCCGGCCCGCTTCAACCTGTGCGGCCAATGCCACCACGACCGTGGCACCACCTGGGTATCCGGCGGCCGCCCGTCACACCATAGCATTCAGTCGAATTTCTACGTGGGCGAGATGCCGCTGCCACCGGGTGGGTCCGTGCTGGTCCCCAACCAGCGCACCGTGCACGCGTTCGCGCCCAAGCAGTGCGTGACTTGCCATATGCAGCGCGAGGTCGAGGAGGACGTGGTTTCGGCCATCCACGCCAACCACAGCTTCACCGTGCTGGACTTCACCGGCTGCAGCTCGATCGGTTGCCACCCCTCGCCTGAAGGCGCGCAAGCCGACATGGCGGCCTTGCAAGCCGAGGTGCAGGCGGGCCTGGATGCCATTGCAGCGCGTCTCGGCGACCCGGCCACCTGGGAGTACACCTCCGCAGGCGGCCCGGACGCCGCGGGTCAAGCGGCCATCCCCGACGTGGTGAAGCAAGTGCGCTTTATGTACTACTGGATTCTAAATGACGGCAGCCTGGGCGTTCACAACCCGGAGTATGCTCGCTCGATAATCACGCAGGCCGGCATCCTGCTGACAAGCATCGGCAAGTAGCCGGGCGCGACAGCGCGGGAAAATTCGTTGAGCGGCCGCGGCAGGCCGTCAGGGAGTGCGGTCTTTCAAGACCCCTCCATCGAACTTCGCGTGCATGTCAGTCGCGATCTCGCTGGCGATATCCAGGCCGAGCGGGAACGCGCTGTTAGGCGTGGCTGCGTCATTGTGGCAGCGCAGGCACACGAAGCCCAGTGGAACCGCCGCGCGTCCCTGCTCATCCTTCTCCACACGAGTCTGGTCGGCCGTGAACAGCGCGGTGTACGGCACCGGGTTCACATTTATGCGGAAAATATGCGTGCGGGTGTCTGCCATGCGCCCCGCCTCGCCCACAATGGCCGCGGTCGCCACTGAAGCGGTCAGGGTGGCGAAGGGCATGTGGCAGCTTTGGCAGGTAACCGGTTCGCTGTAATCGCCGCGGGTGAAAGTCACTCCGGCGTGGGCCGCCAGACCGCGGTCGGGATGGCAAACGGTGCAGGCATTGCGAATCCCGCGAGCCGGATCGTAGGTACTCGAGGCGTGCGGGTCGTGGCAAACGGTGCACGCGAAATTGGCGTGCCCGCCGCTGGCGCGCAACTCGGCAAACTGCGTGTTCGCAACGATAAATCCGCCAGCCGCAAGAATGACTTCGGGATCGTCGCCCTCGGTGTGGCAGCGGCCGCAGGCCTTGGCCGACGAGTCGACGAACAGGTCCCGTGCTGACGGTCGCGGAACGTGATTGGAGCCGGGCCCATGGCAAGCTTCGCAGCGCACGCCCGGCTCGGCCCACGTTCCGAGAATTCCGGGCCGATTGTCTTGTGACAGGGGCGAGGCGGCGGTCTGTGGCTGCGGTTCGACGGTATGGCAACGGAAGCAGTCAAACGCGTATGGCAGCGGTTCGGTTTGGCCGGGCATGAATGAGACGAACCCGGCCGGCGTTCCGTTGGCCCGAAACGCGAGATTCCACTGGGTTGGGACGCCCTCCGTACCGTCCGTCATTAGGAAGCCATCGGTCCGGACAAATAGCGCATAATGGGTGTAGCCGCCGATTACATAACTCACGTCATCGAAAGTCTGCCCGGCCGGCGGATCCGGAACACCGGCCCGCTCCGCCTGGACTGGATACTCCGGCGGCGCGCCGGCGATCGGATTCAGCATGAAACTGTGGCCGTGCAAGCTGCTCAACTCGGCGATATCGGCATGGCAGGCGCTGCAGGCGGCCGAGCCGATGAAGCTGGCACCGCCGTTGGTGGGATCGGTAGTGTTGTTGAACACCGGGCCCGGGACGGGCTGGGCCGACGGGCAGCCGGCAACCAGCGAGAAACCCGCTAGGGCGAGTACAGTTGCCAACAGTGCGGCTCGCCGGGAGCCGCGCCCTCCCGTGACGTGCCTCGGACTAAGATGGCCTAGCGTTGGTGGCATTCGGAACATAGGTCAATCCAGTCTGTACGAAGCGCGCTGGCGCGATCCAGTCGGTCGGCGGCCAGCGCTCCCAGCTCACTGCCGGGCGGAAACAGGCCGGCATAGTGCGGATTGTGGCACGTGTAGCAGGTGACGATTTCCGTCCCTTCCCGTTCCTGTCCCAATGGTAATCGCGCCGGCGGACGATCCATCTCGCGCGCCATCCGCCCCAGTTCCCGCACGTCCGCGTCAGTCTTGAAACCCAGTTCCCGCATCAGCATCCACTGTCGGATCTTCGGCGACACCGGCCGGTCAACGTGCCCCAGCGGCGACAAATCCCAATGCCGCGTGTGACAATTTAGGCACAGCTCTGAGGTCTCAACTCGCAGATGGGGTTGGAACGTACGCCGTCCATCGGGCGGAATCTCGGGATGGCGTGTGTGGCAAAAGAGGCACGCGTCTTCACGCACACGGCCTGTGGCGTCGCGCTGACGGTGCGGGCTGAAGCGCCCAACGTCGACCTTATGGCAATTGCCGCAATATTCCAGCGGCCGCTGCGGGTCCCAATTACGCAGCAGCACTGAGTTGACTGCCGGGCGTCTGGCGGCCTCGTGGCAGTGCCGCAAAATGTCGTGGCACGTGAGACACCCGATCACACCGCCGAACGCCGGCCAGTCGTCCGGCGTGTCCACCAACTCGGTGTCAGCTTTTCGACCGATAGGATGCGGCTCAGCGGGTGCTCTGACACCGTCGTGGCAGGACAAGCACAGGGCATCCGTTTCCTCCGGCGGAATCGGCATGAGCTGCCCGCCCGCCGCAGTGTGGCAAGTCGTGCAGCGTTGCGGGTCCCAGTGCGGATTGATTGCCGCGGAGCCCGGAAAGCTGGGTTGCCAAGTCAGGGCCTCGCCCAGCGGGAGTGGGCCGCCCGCGGGTTCTAAAGCGCCGGCGAGCCAGGCATAGACTCGTATTCCGGGCTGATTCAGTTGTTCGGCCACGAGCACGTAGTAAGCCGGCGCGGCGTCCGCCGGCAAGGCTACATCGGCTGGCAACGGCCTCGCGGAAATCGCGATTCCAGCCGGCAGCGTCAAGGCGCCGATTCCCGAACCCGGTTCGCCAAACGCCAGCAGCGGCTGACCGTCGGACGT
The DNA here is from genome assembly GCA_018056925.1 of Phycisphaerae bacterium. Lineage (GTDB taxonomy): Bacteria > Planctomycetota > Phycisphaerae > UBA1845 > Fen-1342 > JAAYXS01. The sequence continues at coordinate 8,012 of JAGPEO010000007.1, read as the reverse complement.
AAAGACGTGCACACGCTGCGAAAACGCATCGGTAACGAACACCGCACCGTCCGGGCCAACCGCCACGTGCTTGGGGCGGCCGAATTCGCCGACCGAATCACCAGGCCGACCAATGCTGCGCAGCCACTGCCCCTCGGGGCTGAAGACTTGAACGCGGTTTTTCAACACGTCGACTACGCACACGTTGCCGTCCGGCATACGCGCCAAGGCTGTCGGCCATGCCAGTTGCGTCTCCGGCTGGTCGGCGCCGAAAACGGACTGCAGATGCTGGCAGGATTCGGCGTCAAAGATTTCGATGCAGTGTCCGACGACGTTCGTGACCCACACACGGCCGTCGACGCCCAACACGCCGCCCGGCCTGAATGGTTCCTGCGGCGGCCGGTATGTGCCGGTGACGCAGCCGCGTGCTACGCGGTGAACGCCCTCGCGGTCGCAAACGAGCCAGTCGCCGCCGGGCGTGACCTCGATTGCGAACGGATACGGCAGCGGCGGCTTGAAATCCTGCACCGAGAACTGAGCCGTATTAAGATCCCAGCGCAGGAGCGCCCCCAGTACGCCGTCGCAAATCAGCATCGAATCCTGATCGACCGCCAGCCCCAGCGGATTGGCGATGGTCAGCGGCGGCGAAGGCGGCGCGCCGAAAAGAAAAATCGCCCAGTCCACTTCCGCCGGCGATGGAGGAGGCCCGCCACGAAAAGTACCTAGCGCTATTACGCGCGGCGGCTGCGGCGCCGGCGGATAGAACCGCTCGATTGCCCGCGGCGACCCTGGTCGGCCCGCTTGGCACCCGAGGCCAAGAAACCCCAATAAACTACCACCTGCCCCCAGCACAAGCACTATCCGCAGCGCCCGCCATCCACGCCGGCGCTGACCCGGACAGCGAGGCCGGCCTAGAGGCGATGGCACGTCAGACACAGGCGGCTACCTTGATTCGAATTCCGCAACATGTGGCTGTAGCCATGAGTGTTGTGGGCATCGTGGCACGTCGTGCATTGAATGCGTCCATCAACCAACGGCAAACCGGCCGCCTCCACCGCTTCAGGCGGGTAGTACTTCTCGGCAGTGTCCGGCTGCCGAACGCCCACCGGGTGGCTGCGCAACCCCGGGGCGCCGAAACGGGCCGCGTTAATCTGGGCCGCGACCGTCGTGGCGTGGGGCGACGAATATACGTCAGACGCCGTAATCCCATCGTGACAACCGAGGCACAACAGGGACCAGCCGGTTAAGACCACCTCCCCGGCCTGATAGGGGCGAAGCGGCAAGGGGGTGACACCACGCCGATCGAGAAGCGGCGGTTCGCTGAAGGCCTGATGCGGCGTGTGACATGGCAGGCACAGGTCGCGCCCGTAACCCAGGCGTGTGAAGTCATGTGCGCTGCCAATCAGCCCGCTCACCAGCCGCTGGCCAGCCGGTTCCACACTCTCCGCCGGCTGAGTCGCGGCGGCCTCTTGCGGCTCTGTGGGCGATAATTCGGCGTGGTTCTGCGGCTGACTGGCGGGCGCCGGTTGGGCCGCCAGAACCCGTACCAGCGAGAACCCACTGCCGGCAGCGAGCGCCGCCAACCCGATCGCCACAAGCGGCGGCATTCGATGCAAACGCCCGTGGATCGACTTGCCTCTCACGGCTTGGCCCTTTCGTGTGACTGGTGAGGACTATACCGGCCGCGGCGGTCAGCCACAACAGACCCGCGATATTGCGGCGCGCGCTGGACAGTCGCTTTGGCGAGGGGTAGCTTGCCAGCGCGCTTGCCCAGCGGTCGGCAGGCGCGACCTGGCCAAAACCGAGAGTATGTCAAACGCACCCGTTCTTCTCGGCGTTTTGCTGGCCGTGGTCGGCTTTCAGGTGGGTGGCGCCGCTGCCCAGCAGCCTGCCACGCGCCCCGCCGGTGTTGAGACCGAACCGGCGCCGCCCGGCACGCAGCCCGCGCCCCTGATCGCGCCCGAAACGCCCGAGCAGCCCTACGAAGCGCCGCCTACACCCGACGTGTGCACCAGCGCTCAGCGGCTCCACTTTGATGAGCTGCTGTTCGACCTGGGTTTCGAAGCACAAGCCGATCGTCGCAAGGTTCGCTCACGCGTTTACGACCGCTACTTGAAACGGGAGTTTCAGAAGAAAACCACTGCCGGCAGCCTGCAAGAGACAGTGGACGTGTACACCGGCGGCTGGGCGTTCGGCGAACGCGTCCTGCGATTCGACGTCGGGGCACGCTGGGGGTTATCGCAGAATCGCTTTTCCGAGGTGAGCCCCGCGCCCGACATTACCAACCGTCCGCACGGCGACGTGCTCGAATACGACCTGAAGTTCAAGCTGTTCCCGCGTGGCGTCGTCTCGGCCACAGCCTTCGCTTCGCAGTTAGACAGCCGCGTGCCGCGTCCGTTCCTGCCCAGCCTCGACCGCACCCAGGAACGCTACGGCACGAGCGTCTTCGTCAACAGCCCAACCTTCCCGATGCGCTTCAGCTTCGAGCATTTATGGGAGAACCTAACCAGCCGCACCCGCGAACTGAACGACGAGCAGCAATACGGTGATGATCGCTTCGAATACGAAGGCACCTGGCAGATCAGCGAGCGGCAGTCGTTACGCCTCGAATACCGGCACTATGACTACACCGAACGCTATTCCGGGACCAGGACGCAGTTCAACACCTCGGGCAATTACCTCCTGGCCAACCATACGCTGCGCTTCGGGCCGGACGACCGCAGCTCGCTCGAGACCCTGGCCCGCCTGCAGGACGAATCCGGCGACCTGGAGCAGGACATCGCCGAGGTTTCCAGCCGGCTGCGACTTCAGCACACGGACTCCTTCGCGACCAACTACGCCGTGCAGTTCTTGCGCAACGCCTTTCACGAGTTGCAGACCGAGACTTACCGCGGCGAGGCCGGCCTGACGCACCAGCTCGGCGAATGCCTGACCTCCACGCTGCAGTTCTACGGCCTCAAGCAGGACGCCAACAAGAACGCGGATTTCACCGAGTGGAACACTTTGGCCAACCTGGCGTTCTCCAAGCCGAACCCCTTGGGCCGCTTCTCCGCGAATCTCAGTTACAATCACACGGCCACTGACGCCAGCGACAATAACCGACGCGGGATCGTGATAGCCGAGTCTGTCACGTTCCGCGACCCGTTGCCCGCCTTCCTGGCGCAGACCGACGTGGACATAACCACGCTGGTCGTAACGGATTCCACGCGGGCCCGCGTATTCCTGCCGGTACGGGATTTCATCGTCCTGAAGCTGGGCCGCTACACGGCTTTGCAGCGTGTCCCGACCGGCATGATTCAGGACCGGCAGACGGTACTGGTCACCTATACCTATCGCGTGTCTTCAAACTACGACGTGCGCCGGGACCGCGTCGACTTTCGCATGCAGCAGGAATTCAAGTGCGGACTGACGCCCTATTACGCGGGTTCGATGCAGAATGAAGACGTAACGCAGGCCCGATTCCTGAGGTTCGAACCGCGCAACGTGAACCGCCACCGCCTCGGAGCCACCTACCGCCGGCCGCGCTGGTCGGTGGGCGGCGAATACGAATACAACGACGACGCCATCGAGCCGTACCAGGCCGTGCACTTCAACGGCGACGTCGTGCTGCTGCAAAAGCTGCAACATCAGCTCGACGGCAAGGCCACGCTGTCGCGGTTTTGGTTTGACGATTCGTACAGCTTTTCGCGGTGGAACGACTCCGGCCTGACGTGGGCCGAGTCCGTCGGCGCGGGCCGCTGGACCAGCACGCTGCTGGACTTGGGCGCGGCCTACCGCTATCTCGTCAGGCGCGATCTGGAGGCCAGTGCCAGCGCGATGTACCGTTATCAGCACGATTCCATTTTCGGCGACACCCACGGCGTCGACTTGTCGGCCGCGGTCGAATGGCGGATCGGCTACTTTTCGCTGCGGTTCGAGGCGGAATACGACGTGCTCGACCTGCCCGATTCGCTGGACCATGGGGCGTCGTTCTGGATCAAACTGAAGCGCGAGATACCCGTGATTGCGAGGACGCCGCAATGAGGCCGGTGCCTGCCTACACCCTATTCGCCCTATTCGCCGCATTCGCCGCATTTGCGCTGTGTACCGGCTGTCAGAGCCCGCCGCGGCCGATCTTTCCCGCAATCTCGCCGGACATTGTCTGGCCCCTGCCGCCGGATCGCCCACGCATCAAGTACATCGGCGAACTTACGGGCGAAGCGAGTCTCGGTGCGAAGCCGCGCGGCATGCAGGCCCTGCGTCAAGTGCTGACCGGCCCGCCGCCCACGGTCGCGTTTGTTCGTCCGGCGGCGGTAGCTGTCTTGGGCGAGCGAGTCTTCGTCGCCGATACGGGCCTGGCGCTGGTTCATATGCTCGATCTGGGCGAGCGTCGCTACCGCGCCATTCAAGGCAACCCGGCCGATCCGCTCCGCATTCCAATCGACCTGGCCATCGTGGATGACGCCACGCTCGTCGTCGCCGATCGCAGTCGCGCCGCACTGGACATATTCGACCGCGATGGGAACTGGCAGGCGACGCGCCGCTTTCCCGAGATCACCGCCCCTGCCGCCATTGCATACGACAGTTTCAGCCGGCGGCTGTGGGTGGCGGATTCCGCGACCCATTGCTGCCTGGCCGTCACCGCCTTGGAACGTGTTACCGCCAGGATCGGCCAACGCGGCAGTGAACCGCGGCAGTTCAACTTCCCTACGGCGCTCGCGACGCATCCGGCCGTCGGCCTGGTCGTCGCGGACGCGATGAACTTCCGCGTCCAGGTTTTCAACGCCTCCGCCGAACCGGTCGCAGTCTTCGGGCAGAAAGGCGACGCGGCGGGGGATTTCGCCCGGCCGCGCGACGTGGCGCTAGACTCCGAAGGCCATATCTACGTACTCGACAATCAGTTTGAGAACGTGCAGATTTTTGATCGCGGCGGCCGGCTGCTGATGGCATTCGGCTCTGAGGGCACCGGTCCGGGCGAGTTCTCGCTGCCGTCGGGCATCACTATCGATGCGCAGGACCGCATTTGGATTGCGGATAGCCTTAACCGCCGGGTGCAGGTGTTCCAGTATCTTGCGGAGGGTGCCTCATGATTGCGTCGTGGTCCGCAAAGCGAATGATAGTGCTGCTGGCTCTGGCGATTGCGGCGCGCGCGGACGACCGCATCGCCAATTCCAAGCATGACCTGTCGGCCATGGGACCGGGACCCACGCGCGCGGTAAATGAGAGTGAAATCTGCATCTTCTGCCATACGCCGCATAACGCCAGCCCCGTCGCGCCGCTCTGGAATCGCTACAACCCCACGACCTACTACCGCATCTATCGCAGCCCTTCGCTGCAGGCGCGTGTCGACCAGCCCGGCCCGGCCAGCAAACTGTGCCTCAGTTGCCACGACGGAACCGTCGCGCTGGGCCTGGTCTTGAACCGCCCCTTCACCAATCCGATCCCGATGAACCACCCGTACATCACCGGACCCGCCGACCTGACGACCGACTTGTCGGACGACCATCCGATCGGCTTCCGCTACGACCAGCAACTGGCCAACGTGGACCCCCAAATCCGCGAGCCGGGACTGGTCGACTTCAGAATCAAATTGGGCGAGCGCGGCGAGCTGGAATGCACCGCCTGCCACGATCCGCACAACAACGAGCTCGGCAACTTTCTGCGCATCACCCAACGGGAAGGCGCGCTTTGCCGCACCTGCCACGATATGCGCGGCTGGGAGCACTCCGCGCACGCTCTCTCGCCGCGTAACGTCCCGCTGACCGTGACCCAGGGCGAGCGTCTGCCCTACAACTCGCTGGCCGAAAACGCCTGCCTGTCCTGTCATGTTTCGCATAGCGCGCCCTGGCGCGAGCAGTTGCTGCGCGATCGCCCGTCGCGGCTGTGCCTGGATTGCCATAACGGCGTAGCTGCCGTCGACATCGCGCCGGTGATCAACCAGCTCTCGGGGCACCGCATGAATCCAGTGTGGGAGAGCCGCGAACGCGGCGAACTGGGCTTCCGCATTTCGCCGTTCACTCAATGCACTGCGTGCCACAATCCACACGCCGTCCGCCTGAACATCCCCGGCGAAGCGCTGAGCGTGGCCTTGAACACGCCGTTCGTGCCGCCGGCCATGCGCGACGTGCCGGGCGTAAACCTGGCCGGCGTGCCGGTGCCGGTCGCAACCTTTTACTACGAGGTTTGCTTCCGCTGCCATGCGGACTTCCCGGTTCTGGTGCGCGACCGCATCGTGCGGCAGATCGACACGTTGGGAAACGTGCGCCGGCAGTTCCTGCCAACCGTTGCTTCCGCCCATCCCGTCACTTTCCCCAGCCGGCGCTCTACCGATGTGCCCAGTCTGGCGCCGGAATTCCGCACGCGGCTGTTCATCAGTTGCCAGGACTGCCATAACAACCCCAACGCCTACGACGCGGGTGGCGGCCTGGCCAGCGGTCCGCACACTTCGCGCTACAACTTCCTCCTGGTGGCGCAATACGAAACGCAGGACTTCACTATGGAATCTCCACAGGCGTATGCCCTGTGCTACCGGTGCCACGACCGCACCTCTATCCTTAACAACGAAAGCTTCCCACTGCATCGCGTGCACATTGTGAATGGCCGATCGCCGTGCAGCGCCTGCCACACCGCACACGGCGTGGGCGGCAGCACGCCCCAACACGACCACCTGATCAACTTCGACATCTCCATCGTCGGCGGCCAGCGCTTCTACAACGACACCGGCCGATTCAGCGGCACCTGCACGCTGACCTGCCACGGCGTACAGCACGTAAACTTCACCTATGCCCCGTAGACAAAGGCGACCGACGGCCCCAACGCCGCTCGCCGCCGGCAGAGCAGAGCCGGGGCGGGGCGCCCGGGCTGGTCGAGAGGGATCGAGGGAGCAAGGGATCGAGGGATCGAGGGGGCAAGGGTGCAAGAGTGCAAAGAATTCGATCAAACGGCGCTTTTGCGGCGTTTGGCTTGCGCCAGGGGCAGGTTGCCGGGTTGCCAAGGTACGCGCGCTCGAATCTGGCAAAGTGCCGATAACGCGCTGCGCGAGAGAGGTGAACAGGAGACAGGTGAGCAGGAGAAAGTGGTGCTGATGCAGGCTCATGCGGTCCCTTTCTGCGCGCGGGCGCGGTTCTGCGCGCTTTCCTAGATATCATAGGACGGGAATCCCGGGGGGGCCGCCGGGGGGCTTTCGGCTGCGGGGGTGGATTGTTGGCGGTTGGGGGTGGTTGCGCGGCACGGAGAGAGTTGTTAGTTTTTAGTCTTTAGTATTGGCGGTGGGAGCGCGTTCGGGGCGGGGATGTCGGGGCGGGTATGTACGCACACTGAGGGCATGATTGATTGAACCGCAGAGGACGCGGGGGACCGCGGGGGGAGGCCGGTTTGGACGGGAAGGGTTGTTAGATCCGGCGGGCCGGTGCCGGCAGGCGTTAGCGGCTGCGGCAGGCCGTCCGGGAGTGCTCCCGGCGGGCCTGCGCCCTGCGAGTCGGGCGGGTCGGACCCGGCAATCGAAATGGCGGCATTTGCCGCGGCCTCTTGGGCAGCGGCCGCTCTGACGTGGCGTGCCACCGTGCCGCGGTCGATGCCCAGTTCTGCGCCGATCCGCCGAAACGACCAGCCTTGCCGGGCCAGTCCCAAAGCTGCGTTGTGCTTGTCCATCTTGAGCCAGTTCGCCATCTCGCGAGGTCCTATAGCCAACCGGCCGGCCAACCTACGCGATCAGGTGCGTGTTCCTCAAAATGGCTGCTTTTGAAGTGATAATCAGTGGCGGGGTTTAAGTGATAACTGACACTGCTGCATTGGCTGCAGTATGCAACCCAACAGGCACGCCGCGGGCGCGGTGAACTGGGGCTCTGGCAAGACGGCTTCCGCCCGCAGGCGATCTGGTCACGCGAGGTATTCCAGCAGAAGCTCGACTACCTGCACGCGAATCCGTGCCGCAAGGGGCTGGTCCAACGCCCGGAACATTGGCGGTTCAGCTCAGCAGCGGCGTATGCCGGCGAGGGAACAAGCTGCATCGAAGTCGATCTGCCGGAATGGTGAAGAAGGGCCGGCGAGGGCGC
>JAGPEO010000205.1 GCA_018056925.1 Phycisphaerae bacterium | reverse complement strand
CCCGTGCGCTACGATGATTGGGAAGCACGGCTCTGCGACTACGCTATCGAGGCCCTGGCGGACGGTTTGGCGGTTGGTTTCGCTCGAGACGATTACTTGGAACCCACAGTCGCGGAAGAACCGCCGCCACAGTGGCAGCCAATCCCAGGTGTACATTGCCAGGGGGATGCCGATCGAGCCGCGCGGGTGCGGCGGGTCGCCGGCATCGTCGGCGTTCAGCAGTTCAAGGCGGCGGGCGATCAGGTCGGGGATAATCGGTATACGGTCGGTTTTGACCTGCTTGCGGTAACGCTCCGAGCACTTGTCGCCCCAGTAGGTTTTTTCGCCCGCGACGTTGAATTCCTGGATGGAGCATAAGTTCCCGCAACCTTTGCAGGTGAACTCGCGCAGAGAGTATTCGACCTGCTCCAGGTCATAGCCACGAAAGCGCGTGGAGGCGCCGGTGCGGGCAATTTTCTCCTTGGCCAGCAGGGCGGCCCCGATGGCGCCGAGCACGGCGTTGTGCGGCGGCACGATAATCTCTTTGTCGCAGACGATGCTGAAGGCGGCCGCAACCGCGTCGTTGTAGGCCGTGCCGCCCTGGAAAAAGATGCAGTCGCCAATGGGGCGGCCGCGCACAACGCGGTTTATGTAGTTGTAGACGATGGAATACGCCAGGCCGGCAATGATGTCGGCGCGCTGCGCACCGCGCTGCATGCAGGTATTGACGTCGCGCTCCATGAAGACGGTGCAACGTTCGCCGAGGCGGATGGGGGCCTGCGAGCTCAGGGCCAGGCGCGAGAACTCGTCTTTGATCGAGACGCCCAACTCGGTGGCGCGCTCTTCAAGGAAGCTGCCCGTGCCCGCCGCGCAGGCCTCGTTCATGGTGAAATCGACGACGATGGTTTCGCGCGAGTCGCCGCCCTCGGGCTGTAGGCTGATAAACTTCGAATCCTGGCCGCCGATTTCGAAGATGGTGTCCGGGCGTTTGCCCAGCAGGCGATCGCCGACGAACGTCGCCCCCGTCTTGTGGCAGGTGATTTCGTCGTTGATGCTGTCGGCGCCCACCAGTTCGCCGATCAGCTCGCGGCCGCTGCCGGTGCTGCCGACGCCCCGCACGCGGACGCCCCAGCCGACGGCCTCCTCCAATTCGCGCAGGCAGCGCGTGACGACTTCAACGGGGCGGCCTTCGGTGCGGGTGAAGATTGAATAGATGACGTCGCCGCGCGAGTCGATCAGGACCAGCTTGGTGCCGACCGAGCCGATATCGAGGCCCAGGTACGCGTCGACCGCCGTTTGGTCCTCCGGGAAGCGGTACGGGCGAACCTGGTCGCGAAGGAGCTTGACGCGGTCCAGGTTCAGCGGGCGGGTGGCGGCGAACGCGGAGCCGTCGCCACGTAGAGCCGTCTGCAAGGCCTCCAGCCACTCCGACGGGCGGCGGCTGGGGCAATTCCGGCTTTCCATCGCCAGCACGGCGGCCCCAATTGCTCCGTATGACTCCGGCGCCTCGGGTACACACAGCTCATTTTCGCCGAGGGCGAGTGTTTCGCGCAGGGCGGCCACGACGGCGGAGTTGGCCGCCACGCCGCCGACAAAGGCTACCGGCGGCTCGACCGGGCGGCCTTTGACCACGGCCGATTTGAAATTGGTCGCCACCGCGTTGCACAGCCCGCGCAGCACTTCGGGCGGTTTGAAGCCCTTCTGCTGAGCGTGGATCATGTCGCTCTTGGCGAAGACGCTGCACCGGCCGGCGATCTGGGCCGGGCGTTCGGCGCCGGCAACGATGGTCGCGATGTCTTCTACCGCGTATTGAAGGCGGGCGGCTTGCTGATCGAGAAACGCCCCGGTGCCGGCGGCGCAATCGCCGTTGCTACTGTAATCTACGATTCCCAGGCGGCGGCTGCCGGGATCGGGCAAGAGCCGCAGATAGCGGCTGCACTCGCCGCCCATCTCGAACACGGTCCGCGCTTGCGGCATCAGGCGGTCGACCGCTCGGGCGCAGGCTTGGAACTCGTTGAAGACCGGCGCTCCAAGGGCTTGGGCCACGAGCTTGCCGCCTGAACCGGTGATGGCGACGCGTAGCGCAGAATCAGCAGGTAAAGCGCCCAGGACCTCTTCCAGAGCTTCGCGGACGGCTTCGAGCGGGCGGCCGCGTGTACGCTTGGGTGCTGCGACGCTGACGGGCGGGACTGCGCCCGGCGTCTGGATTTGGCGCAAGGGGTTATGGAACTCAGGTTCCGAGGCGATACGCCCGGGCTCTGAGCCATCCGGATTGGAAGTCGACCCGGAAGCGAGCAAGGCAACCTTGACGCTAATCGCGCCGACGTCGATGCCGACGTAGAAATCCACTCGCATGTCCTCCCGCGCTGTTAACACCAATAGTTTACAGCGCCATTAGAGGTAGCGTGAGTGGCCGGAAAGGACAATGACAGATAATTGCCGCTTGTTTGTGTCCGAGCTGCTGATGCGCGCGGGTCGGCCCGGGAGCGATTCCGGGGGGCTGATGAAGCATCCCGAGCCGAGCCGGGCTACGGAGGAAAAGGCCTTTTGACACCATCCGGTTGTCGGTTAGAGCGTGAACGTGCAATGCCAGCTCGATCAGCCGATTTAGGACGAAGTTACTCCGATGTATGGGAATAGGATAGCTGCCCCAACGTCTATAATGGTGTCAACGTAAGCGAGGAGGCCGCTCGTGTTCAGAAAGACTCGCCCTGCGTTTGTGGTTGCGACGCTCATTCTAACGAGTTTGCCAGCCGGCGCTTGGGCTTCCGACCCGGACCCGCAGCCGCTGTTCATCATGCGAGACGGGCGGCGGGTGCCTGTAGCGGTTATTCCGGCGCGCAGCGCGCCGGGCAACAACTCGCGCCAAGCGGTGCTGGAGGTGGTTGAGGCCGGGCAGGTGGTGCCGCCCCAGGCGGGGGTCGCGCGGCCGCGGGAGCGGCCCGGGGACGAGTGGGGCGGAGCGGGCCGAGCCGGTGGTGCGCCACCGCGGCGGCAGGAGATCGCGTATTACGCCGGGTACCCGGTTTCGTATTACTACCCGACTGACACGTCGTGGTGGGATACGGGGCCGATATACCCGAACCCTTACAACACGGACTACGGCGTCGCGGTGGAGCAGCTCTATCGCGGGCAACGGTATGTCTACATGCGTGAGCGCGGGCGGCGCTTCAATGAAGTGGACATGCAGCAGCGGCGCGAGCGTGCCTTGACCAATTCCGAGACGGCGCTGCGGACGGGCTTGGACGATTTGAAGTCGGGCGCATACGAGCAGGCGGTCGTGGCGCTGACAATGGCCGGTCAGTTGAATCAGGGCGATCCGGCTTCGCGCATTCATTTGGCGCAGGCCCAGATGGCCATGGGTCATTACGATGAAGCGGCCGCGGCACTGCGGCGGGCGTTGCAACTTCAGCCGAATTTGAAGTTCATTCCACTGAATCTGGGCAAGTATTACTCGGATCCCGAGGACTTTGACCTGCACGTGCAACGTCTGTACGAATACGTGAGGGGGCACGCAGTAACGGCGGACGTGTACTTCCTGCTGGGCTATATGCAGTTCCAGCGCGAGGACTTCGCACAGGCGAATGCGGCCTTTCAGATCGCACTGCGCGGTGCGCCCAATGATGCACTGGTGCGGGAATACGTAAAGCTGACGAAGCCGGCGGCGAGGTAACCCGGCGCGCGGACTGCAATCCTAAACTGAGCGGGGGACTGCACTTGCGACGATGCGATGGGGCAGGGATGTCTCCACAGGAATAGGCTTGCTATTGCGCGTCTGATTTGGTGATATTGACGCTAGCGGTCGCTAGGGTAGCGCCCGCCACTGTGACAGCATCTTCTGGAGGAAGAGAATGACATTTCGAAGTATGCTCGCAGTGTTGGGGCTGCTTGGTTGCTTGGTTGGCGAGGTGGCACTTGCGGACATTCAACCTCTGCCGGTCCCATTGGGCTCGACGGTGCGGCTCTCCGGCGATGGCTCGACGGTTGTTGCGTCGCTCACGGGTGGCCCGCACGGGCGTTGGACTGAGACCACCGGCTTTCAGCCGCTGCCCCTACCCGGGGGCGAGATTCCCGGCGCTTCCCAGATGCTGGATCTGTCCTACGACGGTCGCACCGTGCTCGGCTTCACGGGAGGGAGTTCGTCGTACCTGTGGCGGGAAGGGGTGGGCTCGAGCTGGGTGCCCTCGACCTTCGGAGACAGGACGTTCTATCCCAAGGCCGTGACGGGCGACGGCCAAAGCCTTATCGGGTTAGCGAGCAACTTCGAAGACGGCACCATCGTCGCTCGGTGGCCGGGATCGGGCGGCCTCGAGTCCCTTTGGGATCTCAATCACATCAGCCTGGGCGGCTACTACTCGTTACACGGGGCCTCGAATACGGGAGACGCAGTCCTGATTAGCTACCCCTCAACCGGGGAGAACCACTGGTTGTTCCTGCGCGACTCCGGTGTAGGGCCTGAGCTGCTGTCCGGATCGGGAACTTACGGTATTCATCGTATAGAAGCTCGGTACGGACCGGCTTGGTACGGACCGGTTCGGTGCGGACCAGCTCGGTGCGGACCAGCTCGGTGCGGACGTCCCGCAATCAGCCGTGCGCTCGGGCCGGGACCGCGGCCTTTGTCTGGAGCTTCGATAGCGCCTGATCCAGGTCTGCGATGATGTCGTCGGGGTGCTCGCCGCCTACGCACAGACGCACCAGGTTCGGCGGGATGTTGGCCAGCTTGCGGCCCGCTTCGCCCTGCTGCTGGTGCGTGCTGATGGCGGGAATAGTGGCCACGCTCTTGATGCGGCCCAAGTCCGTGGCACGCCAGATGCGCTGCAGTCCGTCGAAGAATTTGCGCGCCGCTTCGGGGCCGCCCTTCACGCAGAAGGACATCAGGTGGCCGTAACGGTTCACCGGTTTGCCGTACTGTTCGTCGTACTCGGCGTCCACCAGCCACATGTACTTGCTGGCCAGCTCGTGTAGCGGATGCTCCGGCAGACCCAGGTACTGCACGCTCTCAACCTGCGGATGCTTGCTGAGGAACTGGGCCACTTTCATCGTGTTGCGGCTGAGCAGGTCCATCTTGGAGCGCAGCGTGCGCACGTCATTCAAAGTCATGATGGCCTGCATGGGGTGCAGGTTCGGGCCGTAGTCGCGGTTGGGCAGGTATTTGACGTACAGCGCGAAGTCCTTCTTGAGGTCTTCGTTGTCGATGTTGGTCACCAGGTTCTTGCGGGCGATCAGCGCGCCGCACACGCCGAAGCCGCTGGAGGTAATCGATTTCGTGGCCGACTGCACGACGATGTCGGCGCCGTGGCACAGCGGCCGCAGCAGCGCCGGCGTCGCGACGGTCGAATCGCAGATCAGCGGCAGGTTGTGGCTGTGGGCCAGGTCGGCCACGGCGGCGATGTCAAAGAAGCTCTGGCCCGGGTTGCTGGGCAGCTCGCCGTACAGGAAGCGCGTGTTCTTATCGATCTTGGAGGCCCATTCGTCGATGTTCTCCGGGTTTTGGACCCAGCGACATTCGATGTCGCGCTCTTCCATCAGGCGGACGCTGAATTGTTGGAAAGTTCCGCCGTAGCACTGGGCCACGGCCACGAAGTTGCGGGCCTCGTGAACGTGGCGGCGCTTGTGCACCAGGAAGGGCTGGACGGCGGTCATGATCGCAGCCATGCCGGAGGAGGTTGAACAGCAGGAGGTTTCGCCGTCAAAGCCATAGCCTTCGAGCAGGGCCAGGGTCCACTCGTAATAGTAAGTGGAGGGGTTGGCGATGCGCGAGTAGCACCAAGTGGGGATGAGGTAGGCCAGGGCGGCGGCCATCTCGTCGGAATCGCGGTAGGCCTGCGAGCTGCTCATGAAGATGGGCTCGATTATCGCACCCTGGTAGTCCTCGATGGCGTCCTGGACGGTGTACAGGCCGTGGACGGCGATGGTGTCGAACTTCCAGTTTTTGACCACTTCGCGGATGTACTTATCGCGCTTGGCGAGGTAGGCGTTGTTAAGGTCGATGTAACGCTGCATTCCGGGAGTGATCTGAACGTCTTCGCCGCCGAACATCGCTGGACTCCTGCAAAACGAGGGCAAACCAATCCAGCCCACAGCATACACACTATGTGCCAGACCGCCAACAAAACGACGAGCACGGTCCCCAGGCCACTGAGGGCGGAAGAATGCAGGGCGATTGCCCCATGCAAAGAGTAAAATTCCGCCCGCGGCATCGCGCGCATCCCGGCGTAAACGCCGCGGCTCGGCAGGGCGCTGATGCGGCCGGCGCTTGGCGCTACAGCGAACGGTGCGATGCGCGAACTTCGATCAGGTGGCCAACCGGGTCGGCCAGAACGAGCCATTCTTCGGCGGCGCCGAAGCCGTGGTAGTGTTCGAACGGCCAGCCGCGTTCGTTGAGCCGGGCGATAATCTGGGGCAGGTCAGGCACTAGCAACGTGAGCCGGCGGCGGACCGGATCCACGTGGGGATCGTGGCGAAATTGCAAATACAGCCCGCGGGCGGGATTGCCCAGCCCCCAGCCGCCGGGAATCTGCTCGGCGGCCGGCCACGGACGCAGGCCGAGCAAGTCCGTATAAAACTCCTGCACCTCCGGCAGCAGCTCCTGCGGGATTTCGAGGCGCACCTCACGAACGCAGTGCACCTCCGGCAATTCGGCTGGGGGTTCAGCGGTCGGTTTCATCCACCTTTAGCCTACGGTCCGGGCGGGCGGAAAGCTACGGCGGGCGGAGACTGCAATCGGCGGAAAGCTATCGTAGGCGGAAGCTGCGGTGGGTGGGAGCGACGTGGGGCGGAAAGCAAAACCAGGCGGCTGACGACGGCACGCCTGTAACGAGGGCATGCCCGCGCTTACAGCTTGGGCATGGCACCCGTGCGCTTGCGGCATCGGCATGATCACGTGGCGCGCGCAGGAGTTTTGAATTCGGCCGGCGGCGGTCTGCCGTTTGGCCTCAGTAACGCCTAAGCACGCCCACTACCACGCCTTGGACGCGAGCGTCTTTCGAGACAATGGGCGCGTAGGCTGGGTTTGAGGGCTGGAGACGTGCGCCGCTGGCGGTTCCGTAAATGCGTTTCAGGG
>JAGPEO010000204.1 GCA_018056925.1 Phycisphaerae bacterium | reverse complement strand
TCATCGATCGCGTACATCAGTTGCGCGCCGGCGTCGTACGCCATTTCCGTGATGCGCCCGATGGGAAAATCAAACTCAGTGCTTTCTATTTCCGCAATCTCGGTCGCTGAGCCATTGATGCCAGTGACCGTGCCGAACTCATCCGAGATACGCGTGGTATCGATAATCACCAGATAATTGCGCGCCGTTAAGTCGCTGCCCTCGCTTCGCACTCCATAGAGAACCCCGTCGGCCAACGCGATTGGCCCTATACGCGGCACGCCGAACGGATTCTGTGCGGGAATCGACTCCCACCCGTCGGCAAGCTTGTGTCGTGTGGCCAGACGCCCAAGGCTGACGTCGGAGCCGTAGACATACTGCCGGGCGGAATGGTATTCCATGCCCATAATCGCCTGGATGACCTCTTTCTTCCACATCCAGGGCAAAACTTCCAGATTCAGAACGTTGCCCGCGTCATAACCGCTTGCACCATG
Source organism: Phycisphaerae bacterium (assembly GCA_018056925.1). Classification (GTDB taxonomy): domain Bacteria; phylum Planctomycetota; class Phycisphaerae; order UBA1845; family Fen-1342; genus JAAYXS01. The sequence continues at coordinate 6,593 of JAGPEO010000204.1, read as the reverse complement.
GACGTTGTACGCCAGCGGCCCGCCCGCGGGGATCGAACCGTCCGGCCCCGAAGGGCTTTCCGGATATCCCGAGCCAATGTCCTGGCCAAACGGGCTGTTGCTGTGGGGCGAGGTAACTTCGCCCGGACGACCGTCGCCGCCCCGCGCCAGTCCGGACGTGTTGAACGTTCCGTCCAGGTTGGCGGCATGGTACATCGACGAAGCCAGGTCGATGAATTCCGCAGGGCCATCATAATATCCGTAAGCGTCCGGCCTGATTTCTCCGGCGCCGCCGGAGGCGTCGCCCCCGACGCTACCATCGCCGGGATTCGGCGGGTCGGGATCCCCCACGTCGGCATCGTCGCACTCCGTCACGTCTTCGTCGGGAATGCATCTGTCAACGGTCTGATCAGCGCGAGCCGTGTCACCGCCGCAGTTCGGATTAAAGGCGCGTTCGGAACCCGGGAACACCGGCGAATTTGGATTTGCCGGATCGAATTCGCGAAAGATCGGGATCCAGTTGTTCCATTCGGGTGGGTCAGGCTCGCCGACGTCCTCCATCAACTGGCTGATGTCTTCACAATATGCCCGCCACCAGGCCTGGTAGTCCCAAGGGAAAGGCGCCCAAAAGCTATCCGGGGCTGGAGTAGAGGCCGACGGCATCCACGGCATCACGGCTTGCTGCTGGAGCTTCGACCCGTCGTTGTTCGCGTTAACCCAATAATCCGGCCCATCGTACTTGTCGTTTCCGAAGCGGGCCATGAAGCCGGAGGGTGCTGGGTTTTGGTTCGGGTCGGGGCGCGGAATGCGCTTCGCAGGGTCGGGACTGGCTGGATCGTACTGCGGGTCCATCCGGATCGGCTCTCCCGCGTCCCCAGGATAGTTGGCGCGGATAAAGGCCTCGGCCCAAGCGCGGTTACTTGCATCGAGGTTCTTCCAACTCGGGTCAAGCTTAACCCAGCAGCCTTCTGGTACGCCACAGTTGGGATCGTAAATGACCAGGAAGTCCTCAAACGGCTCGGGGAAATCCCAAGTCCCGTCGCCATCGACGTCGCAAAACTCTCCCGCGTCGATTTCGCCATCTTGCTCACACCCCCCCTCGGGGATGGGTTTGCCAAAACCATCCCGGAACGGCTCGACGAGCGCATCATAGCGGCGGTTACCGTTGAGGTCGCGATAACGCTCACCCGGCGTCCAAACCGCGTCGATGATGGCTGTGACGTAGCCATCCTGAGATTTGACCAGGCGCCAACCAAAGTCTACGAACCCACGAGTGTACTCGTCATCAGTGGGAACCTGGGCTTTCCAATTCGCATCCGGTATACCCGTGCCGCCTCCGTCTACACCGTCGCCATTCCAATCTATAAGGTCAAGCTGGCGGCCCTGGCTGAACGACTCCCCCTCGAACTGGTCGTGCTCACCATTGATATTGAGATCGCGGAAGTTCAGGACGCCATCAGTCGTCGCACCCTCGGCCGGAGCTACGGGCCAGGGCAGTGTGGCCCAGCCCATAACATCGCCGCTGACGTTTACGTTGCCATAAGAAATCTCGTACCAGTACTCGGCGAACGAGTCTATGGCCGGAGTAGGCAGTTCAGGTTGCCCGTCCTTCCATTGGTCGAAAAAAGCATCCCAAATGTCGTTAGGGTTTGGCAGGCCAACGGGAGGAACAGTTTTTATCGGCACGCCCAACATGACCGCAAACTTCCGCTCCTCGGCCCGAACTTCGGCAGCCACGGCGGCAAAGGCGACAAGGAGACCGGTAATCAAAACGGTTCGGGTGCGCAGAGCGATGGCCATCATTGCTTCCTAGTGAGAACCACAGTTCGGACCGCCAGACCCACAGGCCTGGACGGCGAATTTTTGCGTGCCCCCGTTTGGCACTATCTATCCCCTTCTGTCAAAACAAGGCGAGCGTTGGCCGTGTCAGGCGGCGAACGCGCGCAATGCTACAGTTCCTTGGACTACCGCATCCTACCTTCGCCCTGACAGTCCGTCAATCTGAAACGCTCCCACGATGACGGATTCCCGTCGCCCCCTCTGGGCGCCGCCGCAGGCCTACATATTCGTCGCCCCACGCATACATATTCATTATTAAAACGCGCCAACCAGCAACCGGCGCATACGGCCAACAGTTATAGGAACGTGGACTGCCCATCTCGCGCGCTTTGAATCCCCGAGCCAGCGTCTTGAATTCCCGAGCCAGCGTCTCCCGAATTGAAATCCTGAGCCAGCATCTCCCGAATGCCAATACTAATAACTAATGACTAACAACTAATCACGACCGCCCAAGCACTGCCAACAACCCACTTTGCTCCCCCCTTCGTTGCGGGCCAGGCGCGGGGCTCGGAATAGAATCCCCGCGCAACCGGCGACACGAGAACTGCCATGGACGACAACGGCGAACGCCGCGGCGAATTTGGTTTTCGGCAGGCGGCGCCGTGGCTGGTTGCGCTGGCTGTCTTCTTGCTGACGTTCTTCTTTCTTCCGGCCTTGGTCGGTCGCATTTCGTACGCACGAACCGCGGCCCAGGTGCGGGCGCTGCGGGAGGGCATGGGCGGGCTGGAGCGCGGCGATACGCTCTCCACGCTCTTCCAGGCGGTAGCCGAAGCGGTCAAGCCGGCCGTGGTCGTGATCCGCACCAGCGAGCGTGTGCGCGTGGAGCCCGAACCGGACATGCGCGATTTCCTGCGTCGCTTTTTCGGCGAGGAGGGCTTCAACGGCTTCTCCGGGCCAAAATATTACTTTAAGGAAGGCATCGGCAGCGGGATAATCGTCGATGCCGAGAACGGTTACGTACTTACCAACTGGCATGTGGTTCACAAGGCCCAGACGGCCGAGGTAATTCTCGCGGACGGGCGCGTGCGCCAAGGCCGGTGGGCCAAGAGCGACCAGAAGAACGACCTGGCGATCGTGAAAATCCGCCCGGGCGGGCTGATGGCGGCGCCGTTGGGCGACAGCGACGAGGTTAAGGTGGGCGACTGGGTGCTGGCCATCGGCGCCCCCGAGGGATTACCGCAGACCGTCACCTCCGGCATCATTTCAGCCTTGGGGCGGAGCACGGCCGGCGGGCACGAAAGCTTTCTTCAGACGGACGCCGCCATCAACCCCGGCAACTCCGGCGGCCCGCTGGTTAACATGGCGGGGCACGTGATCGGCATTAATACTGCGATCATCTCCCCGGTCGGCGTGAACGCCGGCATCGGACTGGCGATTCCGTCGAACGTCGCGCGGAAGACGATACGCCAACTTACCGACTCGGCGTCGTCCACAGCGCAAGGGCACAGGGACGAGGACGAGGCGGAGTTGATTACGAAGCAATTCTCGCCCTGAGCCGCCGAGGGCGAAGCTGCCGCTGAGCCGGGGGTGCTCAAAGCGCTGACGGCGAATTAACGGCCCTCAACAGACCACTGCCGGCCTCACCCATATACTCGATGAGCTTTGATTTGAAAGGGCTAATCTCTGAATAACGAAGCTGTGCCAGCTCCGTTCTCCCCAGATGGTGCCGGATACGAATCGGGCCGGCCCGCGCGCGATGGGCCACGGTCGTCGCACGAGTCCGCCAACCCGAAACGCAGCGGCAGAGGCTTTCTGTCCGCACGTTCAATCCCGCTTGGTCGCATCCGAGGTATCCGCATCGCGCTGGATGCCTCATGGTTCATCGTGTTCGGGCTGCTGACGTGGATGCTCGCCGTCGCGTATTACCCGCGAGAATTTCCGCACTGGCCGACTGGCTGGTATTGGGGCATGGGCGCGATCACGGCGGCGTTGCTGTTCGCTAGTGTGCTCCTGCATGAGCTTGGGCACGCGTTTGTGGCGCAGTACTACGGCATTCCGGTGCCCAGTATCACGCTTTTCATCTTTGGCGGGGTCTCGCAACTGGCCGGGGAGCCACCGCGCGCCCTGGCGGAGTTCCTGATCGCCGTGGCCGGGCCGCTGGTAAGCCTGGCATTGGCGGCAGTCTTCGGGGCGGCGGCGGCGCTGTGGACGGATTTTCCGCCCGTACGAGCCCTGCTGCTGTACCTGGCGCTGATCAACGCCATGTTGGTGATCTTCAACTTGCTCCCGGGGTTCCCGCTGGACGGCGGACGCGTGCTTCGCGCCCTCCTCTGGGGCATGACACGCAATTACCGCCGCGCAACCACGATTGCGGCCCGCGTCGGCCAGGCCTTCGGCATACTGCTCATCGTGTTCGGCATCTGGCAGATGTTCATGGGGAACTTCATCGGCGGCATGTGGATGGCGTTCATCGGCTGGTTCCTGCAAACGGCCGCAAGCGCGCAGGTGCAGCAAGTCGCGCTGCAGCGTCTGCTGACGGGGCACAAGGTGGCCGAGGCGATGAACACGGCCTGTCCTAACGTTCCGCCGGAGCTGACGGTGCGCGAGTTGGTCGATGAGCAGGTTCGTCGGCAGGGGCGGCGCTGCTTCGTGGTACGGCGGAACGGCGACACCCTGGGCCTGTTGACGCTGCAAGGTCTGAAGCAGGCGCCAAAGGCCGAGTGGGACCGGACCAGGGTCGACAGCGTCATGTCACCGCTGGCCAATACCAGCTACACCGTACCGGATGCCGAGCTCTGGTCGGCTTTGGAGCAAATGGAGCGCGAAGGCGTCGATCAACTGGCGGTGGTCGCCTCCGGCCAACTGGTCGGAATGCTCAGCCGTGACGACGTTGTAAATCACATGAACGTGTTGCGGGCCGTCGAGGGTCCGTAGGAGTGGAGGCGGGTCCGCGGCCTCTCGCGGCGCGGGCCAGGTAAGTCGCAGCGCGCGCCGGGGTCACTCGCAGCGCAGCCTGCGCGTCCAATCCCTCACTGCCTCGAGCAGGCCCTTCACGTGTTTGCGCGTGTTTTCATCAATTAACCGGCCCTGTGCGTCGAATTTCTCGTGTGCCCGGCCCACAAATACCTCCGGCCGATTCAGCGGCAGCATGTTTGTGAACACGCACACCTGGCGCAAGTGGTATTGCGAGCGCGCCGTGCCCAGCAGGCCAACGGACGCGCCCATCAGTGCGACGGGCTTACCATTGAGAGGTGACGCATCCGGCGGGCGCGAGGCCCAATCGATCGCATTCTTCAGCACGCCGGGCATTGAGTAATTGTACTCGGGAGCGGCGATCAGCAGGGCGTCGGCCGCGGCGATGCGCTCCTTAAATGCCACCACCGCTTCGGGAAAGCCGCGGGCTTCAACATCCCCGTTGTACAGCGGAATCGGGCCGAGGTCGAAGAGCTCCAGCCTCACGTCTTCGGGCAGCAACTCCTGTGCGGCACGTAGCAGCGCCCGGTTATACGAGCCCTGGCGCAGACTGCCCGAGAATCCGAGAATATGCACTTTGTTCATGCCTTGCGTTTGCTCCTGGAAGTTCGCGATGCGCCCGCTTTGCCCCGCTTCGCTGGGCGGCCCGCGCTTGGCGTTGCGACAGGCTCGGCAGTCTTCGCGGCCCGCGGTTTGCGCACGCGTTTGGGCGCGGCCGGCGGAGCTTTGTACTGATCTTCCAGCAGCCGGGTCACCAGGGCTGTCCAGCCGGTTTGGTGACTGGCGCCCAGCCCGCGGCCGTTCTCGCCGTGAAAGTACTCGTGAAACAAAAGCAGGTCGCGCCAGTGTGGGTCATCGGCGAAGCGGTAGTCGGACCCGTGCAGCACGCGCCGGCCTTGCTCGTCGGCCCGGAAAATCCGCACCAGCCGCTCGCTCAGCTCGCGCGCCACCTGTTTCAGGTTCATCGTCCGCCCCGACCCCGTGGGGAACTCCACCAGCAGGTCGTCGCCGTAGTAACGGTGATAACGCTCAAGCGCTTCGATCAGCAGGTAATTCACCGGAAACCAGACCGGCCCGCGCCAGTTCGAGTTGCCGCCGAACAATCCGGTCGTGTCTTCGCCCGGCTGATATTCCACGGGAAACTCGTCCCCACCGCTCAGGCACATGCAGGGCTCGCCGGCGTGTACGCGCGAAAGCGAACGGATGCCGTAAGGTGAAAGAAATTCGTTCTCATCCAGCATGTAGCGCAGCACCCGCTCCAGCCGCGGTCGCGCCGGTAGGGCCAAAAGGCGGCCACTGCGGCCCTCGACCTTGCGCGAAGTGAAACACGAGATTCGCCCGGCCAGGTCGCGGCGGTTATCCAGAAACCACTGCATCCGCTTGCGAAAGCTGGGCAGCCGGTTGACCGCCTCGTCGTCCAGCACTTCGACCGCCAGCAGCGGAATCAGCCCGACCATGGACCGAAAGGGCAGGCGGCTGGATCGGCCATTGACCCGGGCGTGGTCGTAGTAGAATCCGTCCTGCTCGTCCCACAGGCCTGTCCCGTTCAGCGTATTGATGGCATCGGCGATGGCCACGAAGTGCTCGAAGAATTTTGAGGCGACGTCCTCATAGGCCGGATCCTCGACGGCCAGTTCCATGGCAATGGCCAGCATGGTCAGACAGTAGAACGCCATCCAGGCGGTGGCGTCGGCCTGTTGCAGGTGACCTCCGCCGGGCAGCGGCATGGAACGGTCGATGGGACCGATGTTATCCAAGCCGAGATAGCCGCCGCTGAACACGTGTTTACCGGTACGGTCCTTGCGATTGACCCACCAGGTGAAGTTGATCAACAGCTTGTGAAAGACGCGCTCCAGGAAGGA
>JAGPEO010000203.1 GCA_018056925.1 Phycisphaerae bacterium | reverse complement strand
TGGCGCACGATGCGGCCTACAGCGAGGTCTACCTTGGCAGTGAGCGTCCGCCGAGCGTGCTGGAAGTCGAGGGGGCGCGCGACATCGCGGTCGAGTTCCACTCCCTGTCAAAAACCTTCAACATGACCGGCTGGCGGCTGGGATTCGCGGCGGGCCGGCCGGATGTGCTGGCCGCGCTGGCGAAGGTCAAAGCGAACCTGGACAGCGGCGCCTTCGGCGCGCTTCAGGAAGCCGGCATTGAAGCTTACGCCGGCATCGACCGCCCGGAGATCGCCGCCACGCGCGAGCTGTATCGCCAGCGGGCCGAGGTTCTGTGCGCCGGGCTGCGTTCGATCGGTTTCCGCGTCGACCCGCCGAAGGCGACGTTCTACGTTTGGGCCGGCGTGCCGGCGGGCTACGACGGGATGCAGGTGGCGAACAAGCTGCTGGACGAGGCGTTCGTGGTGTGCATTCCCGGCATCGGCTTTGGCGAGGGCGCTGCCGATTACGTTCGCTTTGCTTTAACGGTCGATACGGACCGCATCGCGACGGCGATCGCACGGCTGCGTAAGCTGCACTGGTGAGCCGATGCCTGAGGGCGGGATATACATCGCGATGGGCTCGAATTTGGGCGATCGCGAGCGGCATATTCGCACCGCCCTGGCGGAACTGGAGGAGCAGGGCGACATTCGCGTGCTGCGCTGCTCCAGTCTACGCGAAACAGACCCAGTCGGCGGCCCGCCGGGGCAACCCCGGTATTTGAATGGTGCGGCGGAACTGGATACGCAGTTGCCGCCACATGCCCTCCTCCAACGCATGCTGGCAATCGAGGCGAGGCACGGGCGCGTACGGAACGTCAAGAACGGGGCCCGCACACTGGATTTGGACCTACTGATCTACCGCGATCAGCGCGTTACCGAGGCGGACTTGACCATTCCACACCCGCGCATGTGGGAGCGCGAATTCGTGATGGCGCCGCTGGCCGAGATTCAATCGCCGGATCAGTTGTCGAAAATGCACCAGTCGGCCGCCAGCCCCCGCCCGCAGCAATAAGCGAGCGGAATCACTCGATGTTGGTATGCACCGGGCGCGGCATGTCGTCCTTGATCTTCTGCTGCTTTACGTCTTCGCCGCTGCAGGTGAACAGCGTCATGTCGTCCTTGATGCGGGCTTGCAGGTGGACCGGGCGGCGCCACAGACGATGCAAATTCTTAAGACACTCGGCCGCGTACTTGATGTCCAGGTCAATGCCCAGATGCTTATGCGCCAAGTACAGCTCCCCGCGATTGGCGTAGTTTGCGTCCACTATGTAAATGTACGGCTGGCCGTGGTTCGTTAGCATGAAAAGCATGGTCTGCTTGATGCGGTCGAAGTCACGATCCACTGCGACCATGCGGCCGGTGCTGGGATCCTGGCGGTAATGGTAGAGCTTATACCGTTCAACAAACTCCGGCGTCAGGAACTCATCGATGAACGTCACGTCGTTGTGAACGCGGCGCACCTCGAAGATCTTTTCGCGGCCCTTCCGTAGGCCGGTGTCCCAGGCGCGGCGCTTCTCGATTGACTCGCACTCTTCGTATTCCTTGCCGAAGCGCCCGCGGTTCCAGCGGTCTTCGATGTCGCGGAATAGCTCCACCCCCAACTTGTAAGGATTCAACCGGCCGGGCGAGGTGGCCAGCGTCCCCGAATGGTGGTCGGCGTAGGAGATCACCTCGTGATCGCGCAAGTGGTAGCGGGTCATCATGTACGAGTGCCAGTAGGTGGCCCAGCCCTCGTTCATGATCTTGGTTTGGCCTTGCGGGGCGTAGTAGTAGGCCTCGTCGCGCACGATGTCCAGGATGTCCGACTGCCACACCTCCAGCGGGGCATGGTGTAGCAGGAACGCCAGCACGTCCCGCTCGGGCGCCGCCGGAAAGGCCCGCCGCTGCAACTCCCGCTCGCGCCGGTCCCGCTGCCGCTCGGCCTCAAGCATCTCCGGCGGATTAATGTAGCGGTCCATGTAGGGCTTGGCCGGAAAACGCGAAACCGCCCGGTCCGGCTGGCGCTCGGCCGGGATGGCGCTCTCGCGCGGCTGCGGCTCGGGCTGGCGCCGCATGAATTGCGAGTAGGGGTCGATCAGGTTCTCGAGTGAAAGGCACACGTCCAGGAACCGCTCGACCGTCTCCAGCCCCTCGCGCTCCACGTGCCGCTGGATGCGCGTGGCGTGGTTGGCCATGCCGTCCATCATCTTGCGGTTCGTTTTGCCGAACCAGATGTTGTTCTTGAAGAAATCGCAGTGCGCGTAAACGTGCGCCATTACCGTCTTCTGATCGACTAACTCGTTGTCGGTCAGCAGGTAGGCGTAGCACGGGTCATTATTTATGACCATTTCGTAAATTTTGCCCAACCCGTACGTGTGCTGCTTGCGCAGCCGCTCGTACTCCATCCCGAAGCGCCAGTGCGGGTAGCGCTGTGGGAACCCCCCGTAGGCAGCCACCTGGTTCATCTGGTCGAAATCAACCAGCTCGAAGATGGTCTCGAAGAAATCGAGTCCCTCCTGGCGGGCACGTTCCTCGATCACGCGACGCTGGGCTTCAAGTTCGGCCGGAAACTGACGCAGCACAGTGGCCTCCATTATCACGGTCACCGAATTGTATCGTGCATGTGCCGCCGCTGCATGGTGCGCCGGCCGCCGCGGCTGATATTTACGCCCGGCCCGCGGGGCGGTAAATTCGGTTTTTTCAGCGGCGCCGGCGTGACGCGCAGCACCGCGGCGCGTGGCCGCCGGCGACTCTGACCTCCGAACCACGAGCCGGCTGCGGCAGGAGTGAATGTGCCCGTAACAGACCCGCCCGAACCTCTGCCCGAAGCCGTTACAACGCCCGCCATGCGTCAGCGCCAGCCGCAACGTTGGATCATCCTCGGCCTGCTGGCCTTGTTCGCCTGCTGGTTTGCGGCCATGCAATGGCGGCAACGGGCCGGCGCGCCGGTCGCCTGGGAGCGCGACCTGCCGCAGGCCGAAAAACACGCCCGCGAATCGAACCAACTAATCTTCCTCATGCTTCAGGCGCCGGGCTGCCCGATTGCCGCGGCTCTGGACCGCGACCTTTTTTCCCAACGTGACATTCGCGAAAAAATGGCCCAGCTCACCTGCTGCCGCCTGGAGGTGCAGCCGACGGACCCGATCGCGCAGCGTTTTGGGTTCAAACGTAACCCGCTCATGGTGGTCGTAAAGCCGGGGGACTTGCGTGCGGTCGGGATTCGGCCGCTGGAGGGGAAGATACAGTACCCCGAGTTGGACACGGTTCTGCGCGAATCGCTGAAGAACCAAGGCAAGGGTCACTCAGATGCGTCAGGGTACTGAAGTCGCCGTCAGCGAGCCCGCGCCGCCATCTGAAATCCAGCAACACAGGAGCTGGCCGACGGGCCTGCTATGCGGCGCGCTGGCACTGGTGATATACGCGGCATCCGTATCACCGGGCGTCGAATGGCAGGATCCGGGGCGCCACCAGTTCCGCATTCTCACCGGGCAAATGGAACACCCTTGCGGGCTGGCGCTGTCCCACCCGCTGCACTTCCGGCTGGCGCGGTTGGCGCTGGCGGTGCCGTTCGGCGAGCCGGCCTGGCGCATGAACATGGTTTCGGCCATCTGTGGGGCGGCCGCCATTGGCCTGCTGGCCGCCTTGGTCGTGCGGCTCACAAACAGCCGGCCGGCTGCGTTTCTGGCGGCCGGCGTGCTGCTCGTCGCGCACAGCTACTGGCAAATGTCGTGTACCACGGAGACGTACACGCTCGCGGCCACCCTGATGGTCTGCGAGTGGCTGGCGCTGCTCCAGTACGCGCGCACCGGCCGCCCGCAGTGGCTGGTGCTGGTGTTTGCCCTTAACGGGCTGCACATTGCCAACCACCTGCTGGGGCTGATTCCACTGGCGACCTATGGGGTCCTGCTGATCGAGCGCAGCCTGCGGCGCAAGCTGCGCCCGGGCTGGCTGCTGGCCTGCGCGGCCGTCTGGATCGCGGGCAGCGCCCCCTACTGGACGATGGTGCTCGACTTCTATGCAAGAACGCACGACCTGCGCGATACGCTGCACTCGACCTTTTTCGGCGGCGGCGCCGAGTACGGCGGCTGGGCGCAGGCGGCAGTCGGCCTCAACCTATCCGCGAGCCAACTGAAAATCGCGTTTCTTTCGCTCGGCTACAACTTTCCGTCTTTGACGCTGTTGATAGCAGCGCTAGGGCTGCTGCTACCGATGCAGGGCCCGCAGAAGCTCTTCCGCTGGGTTCTATTGGCCCAGACCGTGTTGATGACGGTATTTGTGATGCGCTACCGCATCGCCGATCTGTATACATTCTTCGTTCCGCTGGATGTGATGGTTGCGCTGTGGTTTGGACTGAGCGTCGCCTCGATCTGGCGGCGTTTGCGGTCGCTTACCGCGCGGCGGGCCTGCGCCGTTCTGCTGGCGGTCAACGCCGTGCTGCCGCCGCTGGTCTATGTGGCCTTCCCAATCCTTGCCCGCCAGGGTGAGTGGATGGAAGGCCGCTGGCTTCACCGCCCGCATCGCGACGAGTACAACCACTTCTTCCGTCCCTGGCTGCGCGGCGATCACTCCGCGGCCGAATTCGCGTGCGAAGCGCTCGAGCGTACCGGCCCCGGAGGCTGGCTGCTTGGCGAAAGCACCACTGCCCCGACGACCGCCTACTGGTATCTCGTGCATGGCGGCCCGCCCGGAATACAGATCTTCAATGGGCGTGTCTGCCTCACTGCCCGCCGGCCGGACCTGACCGATGAGGAGCTGTCGGAATTCGTCCGGACCGGCGGAAACGTGGTAATCATCGCGGGCGTCTGCACGGAGATCACATGGTCGCCGGGCTTCACGCTCGACCAGAGCGATGAATACTGGTGGCGCATTTCCACCGGCCCCTGACGGCGTGGATCGCGCAGTACGTCGGTTTCAGTGACTCACGTTTGTATGGCAGCGGCGCCCGCCGTTGCGACGGCGTGGTCATTCTCGACCGTGCTGCCGGAAACGCCGATCGCGCCAATGATCTCGGCGCCTGCTTTGAGCGGAACGCCGCCGGGGAAGGTGATGAGGCCGCCGTTCGAATGCTCGATATTGAACAGCGGCTGGCCGGGCTGCGAGAGCTTTCCCAACTCACCGGTGTTCATGTCAAAGAAGCGGGCGGTGCGGGCCTTGCGAATGGCGATGTCAATCGAGCCGAGCCAGGCCCCGTCCATGCGGGCAAAGGCCTTGAGGTTGGCGCCGGAGTCCACCACGGCGATGTTCATCTTGAGCTGCATGCCGCGAGCTCTTTCCAAGGCCGCGTTTACGACGGCCTGCGCCTGTTCCAGTGTGATTTCGGGCATGTCGGACCTCCGCTAGAAAACCGTAGCCACGGGTGATCGCAGATGATCATACTCATCGGGAGTAGCCCGGTCTTCATGGCAAGAACGAACTGTTGCGGCGTTGTCGAGCCGCGTCGGGGCGCTCGCGGACGGCCACTCCCCCAAAAGCGGCCGCTAAGCTTCCACGTCCGGCATCGCCGCCTGCTGGCATAGGAACAGGACCGCCATCCGCACGGCCAGGCCATTGGTCACCTGGCGCAGGATGCTGGAATGCGGTCCGTCGGCCACGTCGGCCGCCAGCTCGATCCCGCGGTTGACCGGGCCGGGGTGCATGATCAGCACGTCCGGCTTGCAGCGCTTGAGACGCTCGCTGTTCATGCCGAACAACCGCACGTATTCGCGGATGGAGGGAAAGACGTTGCTGGCGATGCGCTCTTTCTGGATGCGCAACATATTTACAACGTCCATCTCCGGCAGAATGCTGTCAAAATCGTGCGTGACGCGCGCTCCGAGCTTTTCGAAGCTCTTGGGCACCAGCGTCGGCGGGCCGACGAACGTCACGTGCGCCCCCAGCTTCTGAAGGCCACGCAAATCCGAGCGGGCCACGCGCGAGTGCGTGATGTCGCCCACGATGGCCACATTCAGACCCGCGATGCGCCCTTTGCGCTCACGGATCGTGAACAGGTCCAGCAGGGCCTGCGTCGGGTGGGCGTGCTGGCCGTCGCCGGCGTTGACCACGCAGCACTTGGTGGCTTGGGCCAGGTGATTGGCCGCTCCGGCCGCACCGTGCCGCAGCACCATGATGTCCACTCCCATGGCCTCGATGTTGCGGGCCGTGTCGAGCAGGGTTTCGCCCTTCTTGGTCGAGGACATCTTTTCGGAGAACTCGATCACGTCGGCCGAGAGGCGTTGGGCCGCCAGCTCGAAGCTCATGCGCGTGCGCGTGCTCTCCTCAAAGAACATCAGCACCACGACGCGTCCGCGCAGGGCCGGCACTTTCTTGACGCTGCGCGTCGAAACGGCCTTGAATCCTTCGGCGGTGTCGAGGATGTGCAAGATTTCCTCGGGGGTGAGTTCCGCCAAGGTGAGCAAATGTTTACGCGTCCACACGGGGCGTTCGGCGCTTTTAGCGGCGGCCATTGAGTTCGACCTCGTCTACGCCGTCCACTTCGAGCAATCTTACATCCACGGATTGTTGCGGCTGCGTGTCGGTTCGCAGGCCGACGAAATCGGCCTGGATGGGCAATTCGCGCAGGCCGCGATCCACCAGGACCGCCAGGCGGATGGCCTTGGGGCGGCCCAGGTCGGTCAGGGCGTCGAGCGCGGCCCGCACGGAGCGGCCGGTGTAGAGCACATCATCCACCAGCACGAGCCAGGTATCGGTGATGTCGAAGTCGATTTCCGTCTCGCGTACCACGGCGCTGGGACCGATCGTAGTCAGATCGTCACGGTAAAGCGTGATGTCCAGCGCCCCATAATGCGCGGGCTTGAGGCCGGCCCGCTCCAGCAGGGGCAGCAGGCGGCGGGCCAACGTTTCGCCGCGGCGGCGGATGCCTACGACAGCCACCGGCACATCGCGCGGAGCGGCGGCCGCGATGGCGCGGGCCAGGTTTTCGAGCTTCTCCTGAAGCTGCTGTGCGTTCAACAAGAGTACCATGGCGTGTAGCGTACCCGCTCGCGGCGGATGCGCGAAGGCGCGGCACAGCCCAGGGGATCCAAGGGTCCAGGGATCGAGGGATCGAGGGAGAAAGAGCAGAGCCGGGGCGTGTCGCCCCGGA
>JAGPEO010000202.1 GCA_018056925.1 Phycisphaerae bacterium | reverse complement strand
TCTTGGCTTGGTCGGCGGGCACGCCCTTCTTCATGTAGCCCCAGCGGCGGGCGGTCTTGATGGCGGTTTCGACGCCCTCGGCGCCGGTGTTCATCGGCAGGACCATCTCCATGCCGCAGAAATCGGCTAATTCGGCGCACATGGGCCCCATCTGGTCGTTGTGGAAGGCGCGCGAGGTCAGCGTGACGCGGTCGAGCTGGGCCTTCGCGGCGGCGATGAGGTCCGCGTGACGGTGGCCGAAATTGACGGCGGAGTAGGCCGCCAGCATGTCCATGTAGCGTTTGCCGTCGGCGTCTTCGACCCAGACGCCCTCGGCACGGGCGACGACGATGGGCAGGGGATGATAATTATGGGCGGCCGAGCGTTCGGCGAGGTCAAGATGCTGGGCTGCGGTGAGGGCTTCTTTTTCCACGGTTCTCATCTCCTATATCTCGTTCGGTGATTCCCACGCCGGCGCAACCGCCCGATGCGGGCGCCACGGGTGATATGATGGCATGGGGCGCGCCAGTTGGCAACCCGAGAGACTAATCACAGCGCAGCATGCGGCGGCAAACAAAGTAGCATCGGACTTTATGTCCGGCGGCGACCGCCAGAATAGCGCGCCATGCCAAGAAATTCCAGAGTGTCTATCCCGGCGTGCCACTGCCTCAAGCAGTGGCCGCAGTCGTTGATGCGACGAACCCGCATGCGGGGTGCGAGAAAGGATTCACGCACCAGCCTGCGAAGCCTGCGACGCGGATTTTCAAAGCAGTCAAGGCAAGCGGCTGTCCGTCGGCAGATTGCGAGCGGCTTGGAGAAAGAACGCGTGGGCAGCCCGCATTTCCGCCAGAGTGTCTCGGCCGAACTTGTCCTGAAATGCACGGGCCAATTCGAAGGCGACCACGTTTTCCGCAACCACGCTGGCGGCCGGAACGGCGCAAACGTCGCTGCGCTCGTAAGCGCTGCGCTGTGACTGCAGAGTCTTGAGGTTGACGCTGTCCATTCCCTGCAAAAGTGTGCTGATCGGCTTGAACGCGGCGCGCAGCACGAGCGGCATCCCGTTGGTCATGCCGCCTTCCAACCCGCCGGCGCGGTCCGTCGTTCTGACGAAGCCAAGGCTCGCGGCGGAGCGTTGGGATTCATCGTAATGGAGCGCGTCATGAACCTGGCTGCCGGCTTGGCGTGCCGCTTCGAAACCGAGGCCGATTTCCACGCCCTTCACGGCTTGAATAGACCCGACCGCCTGCATCAGCCGCCCGTCCAGCTTGTCCTGCCAAGCCAGGCATGAGCCCAGTCCCGGCGGCAAGCCGAACGCCCGCACCTCGACGACGCCGCCAACCGTGTCGCCGGCTTGCCGGGCAGCATCGATGGCCTTCTTCATCGGCTCGACCGCCGCCGCATCAGGCGTATAGAGGTCGTTGGCAGCGCGGCGCGCCTTCAGCTCCTGCGGCGGCAAATCTTCCGGCACGGCGGCGCGACACCCGCCGATCTCCAGCACGAAACCAACACAGCATATGCCGAATTCATGCAGCAGCGATTTGGCGAGCGCGCCGGCGGCGACCCGGGCCACCGTTTCGCGAGCCGAAGCGCGCTCCAGCGTCTCGCGACAGTCCGTAGTCAGCCACTTCATGGCTCCGGCGAAGTCCGCGTGTCCCGGGCGCGGGCAGTTCAACTCGGGCGCATCATCCAGCCGGCTATCCTGGTTACGGATCTGCATCAGCAGCGGCGAGCCGATCGTCCGCCACTTCCTGACTCCACTGAGAAACTCGACCGCGTCGTGTTCGATGGCCATGCGCGAACCGCGCCCATAGCCCCCTTGTCGGCGACGTAGCTCGGCGTCGATCAGCTCGGGCTCGACGCGCATCCCCGCGGGCAGGCCCTCGACCAGGACGGCGACAACTGGTCCATGCGATTCGCCGGCAGTTCTGTAGCTCAAAGCGGGCATTTGGTGTGCTCCGGGTGCGGCGGCCGCGCGAACAGCTTCGCGTCTGCCTCCGGAGGAATGTTAGCCGGGCCGGGCCGGCGGCGGAATCTATGCGCTTCCGGCACGTCCCGCGCGGGGCGTGAACCGGCACACGCAGTCGAACAGATTCGCGCCCAGGTGCGCCGCAACGGCCGGGTCCTTCAAGACGGCCGTGCGCAACGCGGCGCTGTTCAGCGGCACGTCGAAGTTGCTTTCGATGGCCCGGCCCATGCCGTGCAGGATGACGAGGTCTGCGGTTTGGGCCAGCGCCACGCATTGCGGCGACAGATCCGCCAGGTCGAGCAGCGGAAGCGAACTGCCGGTGGGCGTGATGCGCAGGCGGCCGTCTCTCCAGGCTGATTCGATTGTGGCGTCCAGCGACGCGATCCTTGGCATGATTTCCAGTAGCTCGGCGTAGGTGATGTCGTTCAAAGCGGGGCCGGAGTTGGCGGCCAGGCTGACGCGGGTGCCGCGTTCGAGCATCCAGCGCGCCAGCGGCACGCATCCCAGGCAGGCGTCGCTGCCGGCGTTGTCGAGAAAGAACAGCACGTGCTCAAAGCCGCTGCCGTCGAGCCAGGCGTCGATCCAGCGGTCGAGATCGTCAATGAACCAGGGCCGCGGCGGGACGTTGGAAATGGCGCGACGGAACCCACTCTCGCCGGCTTGGTAGCGCTCGATTGCCGGCATGGCGCCCAAATCGAAGACGTTGCCCGCCATCAGCCCGGCCATGAGCGTGGTGGCTTGCTGCGGCGTGGGCAATCCGTGGAGCTCACGCAACACTTCCGGCAGCAGTTGCAGGGCGGCTTCGTTTTCGCGCCGCTTCAATCCGCGAAACGGGTCGTCGAAGCCATGCTTGCGCAGCACATCGCGCCGCAGCTCCGTTAACTTCATGACGTCGGCGCGCTCGAATTGCTGCGGCTTATCTCGAAAACGCCACATCTCCGCTTCGTATTCGGCCCGTACGTTTGCCAGGTCGGCCGCGGTGGCGCTGGGGAATTCCTCGGCGATCAGCGTCTCGACCAGCTCGAAATGGCGGCAGAACAAGTTGACCCAGTACTCGCGTCCGGGTGTATCCAGCGCCAAGTCCCATGAGCATGGGCGGTAGTTCTGTGGGTCGAGCAGTTGCGGTAAATGCGGCACGGCGGTCCTTTGCTTCCGAATGCGGTTGGTGCGTGCTTTGTTGGCGGTGACGAGCGTTCGTCAGTCCGGGACGACACGCACCGGCTCTGCTACACGCGACTCCAGCGGGTCTGCTCCTGACTGCTGCGCTCTGACTCCTTACAATCCCAATCATGAGCCTCGAGCAGAACTATGACAACATGACCGCCTGGCTGAAGAGCTGCCGCCGACCGCTGCTGGTTTCGCACCGCCGGCCGGATGGGGACGCGCTTGGCGCTTTGGCCGGGATGGCGCTGGCGCTGCAGCAGCTTGGGCTTCAGCCGCAGGTTGCGTTGTACGAGCCGTTCCCCAAGCGATATGCGCTTTTGCGAGATCTTGTGCCATGGCGGCTGTGGCCGGAAGCGTCCGAAGTGCGTGCGAGCGCGGACGCCCTTGTCATTCTGGACACGTCGGCCTACCAGCAGCTTGAGCCGATTGCCGAGTTTCTGCCGCAGGCCCCGCGCATGCTGGTGCTCGACCATCACACCACGACCGACGCGATCGGCACGCGCCCCGGCGATATGCGCGTCATCGATTCGGAAGCCTGTGCCGTGTGCCTGCTCATCGCGGAGTGGGTGCGACGGGCCGGGATAGCGGTGACCGAACCGCTCGCGACCGCGCTGTTTACCGGAATCGTCACGGATTGCGGCTGGTTCCGCTTTCCCTGTACCGACGCGCGGACGTTGCACGTGGCCGGCGACCTGGTGGCGGCCGGCGCGCAGCCCAGCCGCATAAACGCGGAAATCTATGAGCAGGACGAGTCGTCCAAGCTGCGGCTGATCGGGCGCATGTTGCAATCGTTGCAGCTCCACGCCAACGACCGCCTGGCGGTGATGTACATCCGTCAGGCGGACTTCGCGGCGGTTGGGGCTGATTACAGCGTGACCGAGGATCTGGTGAACGAAGCGTCCCGGCTGGGCTGCACCGAAGCCACGCTGCTATTCACGGAGGAGGCCGGCGGCACGATCCGCGTGAATCTGCGGAGCAAGCGCAGCTTGGACGTATCCGCTCTGGCGGCGAAATTCGGCGGGGGCGGCCACAAACGCGCCGCCGGCGCCCGGCTGCACGGGGCGTGGGACGTGGAAGTCCCGCGGATGATCGCGGCGGCCATCGCGGAGCTGGAGACGCCCGCGCTGCAAGGAGGGCCCGATTAACAGAACAGGGCCCGATTAAAACAGGCTTCTGGAGCAATACGGCGGGTCCGGCGAGCCCTGTTCCGGCAGGCTATTTAAGCCGATTCATCACGAGATGGACGCGTTTCGCTCGTGCTGCACGTTTCGTGTTTCGCGTTTCGGCGCAACCTTGCACGCGTGCTCAAAAGCTGTATGATTTTGGGATTCCGCCGCTGGAAATTCGGCGACGGGGCGTAGCTCAGCCTGGCTAGAGCGCTTGGTTCGGGACCAAGAGGTCGCTGGTTCAAATCCAGTCGCCCCGAGTGGGGTTAAGAGACGGCCCTCCGCTGCTGACGGAGGGCCTTTTCTTTGCGCGAACACGGCTTGCGAGCTCGCGCATTTATTCGTGGGTGCCGTCGAGTTCTACGGCGTGGGGTCGCTTCAGTCCTGTTCCGGAATGTCCTCCGAAAACGCGTACACGACCAGGTTCTGCTCTTCCTCCTCGTGCCGCTCCACGTACGACAGCAGCATCCCGATCTGGGCGCAGTAACTCCGCACGATCAAATTATCTTCCGGCTGCATCTCATCCAGCCCGACTTGGATATGGTCCATCAGGCGGCAAAGTTCGCCGTGCTCATGTTGCAGGCGGTCCAGCTCGCGACTCAGCGCCGGCCGCAGCTTGCGCACCTCATTCATGTAGCCTTCCGATTCCTCGAGCGCCATGTGCCGCCGCATGTGGTCCGACAGCCGCCGGAAGCACTCGCGAACTTCGGGAATCCAACGTGCCCGGCCGGTCGGCGGGGGTACCGCAAGGTGCTTCCGCACCAGATATGACAACTCATCCACGCGGGCCCGCTCTTGCCGAATCCAATTGGCCAGGTCATGCGGATTCATAGGTACCTCCGACGCTGGTAACTGCTCGCGTGCTGCCCTGCCAGCTCAGCAGCAGCACAAACCAACAACCCTGTCGCTGCTCGACGCCAAGCCGCGTCGCCGGCATCACCCGCCGGCCCCGTCGCCCGCGGGGAGCGCCCCATGATTGCCGACCGGCGTGAGTTCGTCCAGCCAGTACGCGTTATCGTTTCTGAGGTAAATCAGGAACCTGCCCCGGTCCGCGAGCCGGACGGCGCGGTGATAGCGCATGTAGATACGCTGCTCATCGACGCCCACGACCTCGATTTTGCCCGTGTGGTGGGACATGACGAAGCGTGCCCGCTGGGCGAGGCCGGAGCCCTGCCGCACGGTGGCGCGGAAAATCTCCCAGGCTTCCACCAGGGGCACGCGATAGGGAGCGTTGCCGGCCGTCGGGCGCCCTTGGAACAGGTAGTACGGCGGGCAGCCGATCCACGACAATCGCCGGAAGAGCGTCGACAGCACGTTGGAATCGTCATTCACGCCACGAATCAGCGGGCACTGATTGGCGCAGATCACGCCATTGCGCAGCAACGCATCAATCGCCCGGATGGCCGAGGTCGTGAGCTCCCGCGGATGATCGAAATGTGTCATCAGGTAAATTCGCTTCTCCGGCGTGGAGAAGGTGCTGAGAACCGTGAGCAGTTCGGGGTCGTTCAAGATGCGGCCCGGGTCGAAGGCCGGAATTTTGGAGCCGATGCGGACAATCTGGACGTGCGGAATGTCCCGCAAGGCGGCGATGATCTCGCGCAGCCGGCGGGTGCTCAGCAGCAACGGATCGCCGCCCGTGAGCAGCACGTTCGTGATTTCCGGGTGCTCCGCGATGTATCGCAGGCCGGGCTGCACATCGGTGCGTGCCTCGTGCTGGTCGTTCATGAACAGCCGCTTGCGGAAGCAATAGCGGCAGTATCCCGCGCACGTTTCGTTGCACAGGAGGAGCGCGGTGTGGGAGTACTTGTGCTGCGTGCCCGGAGCGACCGTGTAGTCCGCCTCATGGCTGGCGTCCAAGTCGCCCCATGGCTCCAGCTCCTCTACTTGTGGTATGACGATCCGGCGTATCGGGTCGTCGGGGTTGGTCCAATCGATCAGACTCAAATAGTAATCGTTCAGCCGCATCGCATAGCGCTGTACCACCGGTGTCAGTCGCTCGCGCTCATCGGGCGGGATTTGCGTGAGTTTTTCGAGCCGGGTGATATAGCGTGGGCGTCGCACGGACGCGTCCGGGGCTGGCAGAAACGGAGTCCCAAACATGGCATTCTCCTTCCACCCGCCGGGGCGTGTTCGCGCACCAGACGGCACGCGCGCCCCCGGTTATCGGATGAATGGCGGCCCGACCATTCGACAATGCCTGCGGGCCACACCGTGCAACCCGCACCCTTGACCCCCCAAGCCGTTACCCATTATACGGCCGGCGGCGAGTCCGGTTCCAACCCGCTGCACGGATTTTGTCTCACGGATGTCGCGGTCTGCCGGGCCGGCGCGCCATCACGACATCAAGACCTTGATATTCTGCGTGACGGGGCCCAGCCGCGTCGCGAGCCGATGGATTTGCGTTATTCGCATTGCCGTGTTGCCGTGCACGGGACTCGAACAGTGTGCCGCGGGCTTGCCAGTAGCCCCGAATTTGATATACCCCGCCTAGCAACCCAGGAGAGAAGCCATGGTTGACCAACTCAAAGCCATGCTGGGCCGCGAGCACGGCCTGGATGACGTCAATCTCGCCCTGCGGGACTACATTTCGCGCCTTAGCCCGCCGGCCGTCGGAGCGTTGCACGTCACCTGTGCGGACGAGAGCGAATTCGAATGCGTCGAATCTTTCCAACGCTGGATAGTCGAGCCGCTGCTGCCCAACCTGCACTTCACGGAAAAGGCCCCGTTTCGCCTGGCGAATCTGGGCGGCCGCTACGAGTTTGGCGCCGTGCCCGTCGCGGAGGCGCATTTTGCCACTCCGGAATCGCGGCAGTCTTTCAAGGTCATGATCGTGAAGATCAGCGCTCATGTGGCCGTCAGCGGATTCGGCGCCGCGACGC
>JAGPEO010000201.1:2809-7158 GCA_018056925.1 Phycisphaerae bacterium | reverse complement strand
ATAATCTCCCGTATGCGCTCTTGAGCTACCAGGGCGAACTCGTCGCCGCCGGCGCCTTCACGGCCGCGGGCGGCCATGTGTCTTGTACGTGGGGACGATATTCGGGCGAGTGGCCGGCCGCGCCGAACAATGTCTCGGCCTCTGACGGCCTGTTCTGCGACAAGGTGCGTGTGACCTGGGGTGAAGTCCCCGGCGCCACCGGCTACAAGGTTTACCGCAGCGCGACCGGGTCAGTCGCTGATGGCCTGCTGTTGGGAACGAGCCAGTCCGGCGCGTTTGACGACGTGCGGGCGGCGGGCCGGACGGTCTGGTATTTCGTGGTCGCCAGCAATGCCTGCGGCGACGGCCCATGTAGCGGGATTGATGGCGGCTTCGTGCAGTGCGGGGAGCTCCCGACCTGGTACCGCGACTCCGACGGCGACGGTTACGGCGACCCCGGCACAACGACGCAAGCCGCTCAGCAGCCCCCGGGCTTCGTCGCCAACGATGACGATTGCGATGATGGCTGCGCGACCTGCCATCCCGGCGCCCAGGAGGTCTGCGACGGCCGGGACAACGATTGTGACGGATGGATAGACGCCGGCGCTATCGGGCCGACCTGGTACCGCGACGCCGACGGAGACGGTTATGGCAATCCGGACGTCACTGTCAGAGCGTGCAGCCCGCCGGCCGGCTATGTGGAAAACGGCGACGACTGCAACGACACCATCCCGGCTGTGAATCCCGGTGTAGTGGAAGTATGCAACAACGGAATCAACGACGATTGCGACGGCCTGATCGATTGTGACGATCCAGACTGCGCGTGGGACTTGGGCTGCGCCGAGTTGATGGCCGACGCCGGCCCTGACCTCAGCCTTACGGTGGCGATTGCGGCCGAAGGCGTCAACGTCATGCTGGACGGATCGCGGTGCAGCGGAAATATCGTCGAATACACCTGGACCGAGAACGGACAATGGCTGGCTTACGGGCGGACAGCCGTGGTTCTGCTGCGTCCGGGCACGCACGACATAGTACTGACCATTCGAGACGCGCACGGTCGCACGGCCAGCGACACGCTGCGCGTTTCCGTCAACCTTGATGATGGAGGCGATGAAGACCTGGACGGCGTCATCAATGCAGAGGACGACTGCCCCGGCACGCCGGCCGAAGAAGCGGTTGACGCCAACGGCTGTTCGTGCAGCCAGCTTGATACCGACGGCGACGAAACGAGCGACTGTGACGACCTTTGCCCGACGATTCCAGGGTCGTGCCCGAACGGCTGCCCACCGGGCCCTTCCGGCCTGTGTGGCAGCACCGGCTGCGGGTTGATCGGGTTGGCGTTGGCGGGAATGTGGCTGAGCCGCCGGCGCAATCGCGTTTGAATTTACGCCCACGCCTCCGAAGATTACGCTGGTCGCATGCGGACCAGCCGAGTGCTTTTGCTCGTGACCGACTTGGAGCGTGGCGGGACGCCGCTGCGTTTGGCGCGGCTGGCCAGCGGGCTGCGCGAGCGCGGCCTGGAGGTACATGTCGGCTGCCTGGCGCGGCCGGGACCGGTTAGCCGAGATCTGGACGCGGCCGGAATTCCGAATTTCGCCTGTAACGCGTGCCGCGTGCGAGACGTGGGTGCGCTATGGCGTCTAACGCGGCACGTCCGGCGAATTCGGCCGGACGTGATTCACTCGACGCTCACGCACGCGAATGTGGCGGCGCGAATTGTGGGCTTGCTTTGCGGAATACCGGTCGTAACGAGCACGGCCACCATTGAAGTAGAGCGCAAGTGGCACGCCTGGGCCGAGCGGCTGACGCGCGCGCTGGATTCCGGGCACATTGTCAACAGCGAGGCGGTGGCCGACCACGTGCGGCGAGTTTTTCGCTATCCGCGCCGGCAGGTTTTTGTCATCCCGCCCTCGATTGACCTGCCAGGCAGCCGTGCAGCGGTTGGCGCCGGCGTTGCTCCACCAGCGGCCGGGGTCGCTCCACCTGGGGCGGGCGATTCGGACCGCGTTGTTGTCCGGCAGCAACTGGGGATTACCAGCGACGAATTCGCAGTCCTTTGGGCCGGCCGGCTGGACCCGGTCAAGCGCATTGATCTCGTGCTCGAATGTGCCCAGCGGCTGCGCCAGGAGCCGTTCCGCTTTCTGATTGCCGGCGACGGGCCGGAACGTGGGCAGGTGGATCAGGCGCTGCGGCGGCGCGAGGCCGGACAATTGCAGTGGCTGGGGTGGCGAGATGACCTCGCGGCGGTAATGAGCGCGGCGGACCTGCTGCTGTTCCCGTCGCGCACTGAAGGCGTGCCAAACGTGATTCTGCAGGCCATGGCCGGCGGGTTGCCGGTCGTGTGCAGCGATATTCCCACTTTGCGGGAACTCAGCGGAGACGGGCAGCGCCTGATGCTCGTGTCGCAGGCGGATGCCGACGCGTTTGTGGCGGCGATTCATTTGTTGCGGGACCATCCGCAGCGGCGCCGGGAGCAGAGTGAGCGGGCGCGTCTATGGGCCGCGGCGAACCTTGATCCGCAACGGACAATCGCGGAGACGATCAGGGCGTACGAAACAGTACTTGCGGGGCGCCGGCGGTCTCCAGCAGCGGGTGGCTGACAGTCGGCGCCGTTATCTGATACCATTCGGCGCCTAGAACCGGACCGAGTGACATGGACAGACCGCCTCTGAAACCGCTTTCGCTCACGATCACGTTCCCTTGCTACAACGAGGAGGCCAACGTCGAGCGCGTCACGCGCGCCGCCCTCGCCGTCGCCCAGAAAGTCGCCGACGACTACGAAGTCGTCATCGTCAACGACGGCAGCCGCGACCGCACCGGCGAGATCGCCAACCGCCTGGCCGCTGAAAACCCGCATGTGCGGGCCGTGCACAACCGTCCTAATCAGGGCTACGGTGGGGCCCTCGCCCGCGGCTTCAAGGAGGCACGCAAGAACTGGATCTTCTACACCGACGGCGACGGACAGTTCGACCTGAACGAATTGCCCACAATTCTGCCGCTGCTGGAGAAATACGACATCGTGTCGTGCTACCGCCTGAATCGGCAGGATTCGGCCATGCGCAAGCTGAACGCCTGGTTGTGGTCGACGCTGGTAAACATACTCTTCCGGCTGCGGTTGCGCGACATCGATTGCGCGTTCAAGATTTACCCGCGCACCTTCATCGACCAAATTGAATTGTGGAGCCGCGGAGCGCTCATCGACACCGAAATGCTCGCCAAAGCCCGGAACCTCGGCTACTCAATCGTCCAGGTCGGCGTCCACCACTACCCGCGAACGGCCGGCCAGCAGACCGGAGCGAATATCAAGGTCATCGCCCGCGCGTTCAAGGAGCTGTTCAAGCTGCGCGGGCGGATCAAGCGCGAGGGGCGCGATCAGCAGGGCAGAGGGGCCTGATCAGCAGGTCAACCGGGCGGCAAATCCCTCACAAACTCCAGCGCCGCCGGCATAACGCGCCCCATTATCTCCTCCACTGTTCCGTCCAGAATGGCCCCAGCGCTCTCTGTATGTCCGCCGCCGCCGAACCTGGCTGCCAAATTCAGCACCGCCACGCCCTTCTCGCCGCGGAAGTTGATGCGCACCTTGCCGCGCACGCCCTCGGTAAACAGAATCGCCACCTTGACGCCGTCAATGGAACGCACCACCTCGACCTGGTCGTCGATGTCACTGGCCGTGCAGCCGGCGCCCGCGATCTCGCTATGTGAAGCACAGCTCCAGGCCAGGCGGCCGTCCTCGCTGACCTGCGTGTGCGCGTAGACCAGCTTGAGCAACTCGAACTCACCACGACTGTGGCTCCGGTGCAATTGCTCACAGACGTCGGCGATCGCGGCGCCGCACGCGGCCAGCTCGTGGGCGACGTTCAGGCTTTCGGCCGCGGTATTCGAAAGCGAAAAGCCCTGCGTGTCGCTGTGCATGCCGGCGTATAGCAGCGTCGCGATGTTCGGTCCGACTTGGCAGCCCAGGCTGCGCAGCAGCGTGTACATCAGTTCCGATGTGCTGCTGGCGGAGGGCACGACCCAGTTCCAACGCCCAAATCCAGCGTTAGTGGCATGATGATCGACGTTCGCCACCGCCAACCCCGGCAGCGCCTCCAACTTGCCCGGCAGGTTCACCCGCGAAGCCTTGGCCGTATCAAGCACCAGCGCCAGCTCGCAACTCTTCACCTCATCCAGCGTGGCCGGCGTCAGCCCGGCCCGGCGAACCAGAAACTGCATCCGCCGCGAAACCGTGCCGTCCGGCAGGAGCGCGTGCACCTCCTTGCCTAGCTCGCGCAAGCCAAGCCAGGCGGCCGCCATCGAGGCGATACAGTCCGCGTCGGGCGTCACGTGACCAATCAGTGCGATACGCCCGGCCTGCAAGATGGCGCTGCGCA
>JAGPEO010000201.1:0-2709 GCA_018056925.1 Phycisphaerae bacterium | reverse complement strand
ACGCCCAGGTTCGCCAGAGCTTGCAGGAACTCATGCCGGTTCAGCCCGGCGATGGCCGCGGCCTTGCCCTGCGACAGCATGCCGACTTCGTACCACTTGACCGCCGCGGCGATCCGCAGCTTCTGTGCAAATTCCTCGGGCGTGCTGCGCGTCGCGGAGAACGCTTCTTCGGGCAGCTCTATCGTTATCTTCACCGGCATGATCTTCTCCAGCCGAAGATGCCATTATACTACGCCGTGCCGGCCGCCAATGCAGCATTTCAAAAGCGACAGCGCACCTCCCGTAGCGCAAATTCCGATTCGCTGCCACAAGGCGGAGCCTTGCACTATCGCCGGCGCATGGCCTCGATCAGCAGGTCCGCCACCTCGGGCCGCGTGAATTCGACCGGCGGACGCTCACCGCGGGCCAGCATCTCCCGCACCGCCGTGCCCGACAGGAACACCCGCTCTTCCTTCGTGCTGTTCGTCGTCTTATCGCTGGCCATCGCTCCGGATTTCTTGCACCAGAACGTATGCTCGAAATTCAGCGGCTGGATTGCGATGGCCGCCGGGTCGAACTTTTCGAAGATGCGCTGCGCGTCGTACGTGCCGTAGTACGTCCCGACCCCGGCGTGATCGCGCCCGACAATGAAGTGCGTGCAGCCGTAATTCTTGCGGACCAGCGCGTGCAGTATGGCTTCCTTCGGCCCGGCGTAGCGCATGGCGGCCGGCCAGACGGATAGAAGCGTGTTTTTCGGGCTGTAGTAGTTGGCGAGCAGCACCTCGTAGCAGCGCATGCGCACCTCGGCCGGGATGTCGCCGGCCTGGGTCTGCCCGACCAGGGGATGGATCAGCAGGCCGTCGCAGATTTCCAAGGCGCACTTGGTGATGTACTCATGCGCCCGGTGGATCGGGTTGCGGGTCTGGAAGGCGACCACCGTCCGCCAGCCGCGTTCGCTGAAGGCCGCTCGCGTCTGGGCCGGGGTAAGGCGGAAGCGGGCGAATTCCGGCTCGTAGCGCGGACAGATCACCTGCACCGGGCCGCCCAGGCATACGTCGCCTTGCGACATGGTGACCGCCACGCCGGGGTGCTTTTCTTCAGTCGTCTGATAGACGCGCTCGGCTTCCTTCTTCTTGTCGTGCGCGTACTTCTCGCGAACGGTGAGGACCGCCAAGGTGCGATCCTGGTCGTCGGTGAGCGCGACCGGCTGACCGACGGCGATTCGCTCCGCAGTGGCGCCATCCACCGAGCAGGTGATCGGCACCGTCCAGGGCAGCCCGTTGCTCAGCTTCATTTCGTCCAGTACGCGATGGTATTCCGCCTCGCCCATGAAGCCGGTCAGCGGCGAGAACGCGCCCACCGCCAGCAGTTCCAGGTCGCACTGCTCACGTTCCGGCAGGCGAACGCGCTGCACGCCCTTGGCCTGCTCGCTCAGCGCGCGCCGTTGTCCCTCGTCGACGATCAGGTTCACCAATTTGCCGCCGTGTGGCGGAATCAGTCGTGCATCACTCATTTTCTTGGCAGTCCTTTCCAATCAACCCGCCCCCGGATCATTGCCGCGGCAACAGCCCGCGCTCTTCCAGGCAACTAATGATGAGCCCGGCTGCCTGCTGGGGCGAGACGTTGGCCGAATCGATGACCATTTCGGGCTTGAGCGGCTCCTCGTAGGGCGCACTGATTCCCGTGAACTCCTTCACTTCGCCGGCCCGGGCTTTCTTGTACAGCCCCTTCGGGTCGCGCTGTTCGCAGAGTTCGACTGACGCCTGGACGTATATTTCAATGAACGGCAGACCGGCGGCCTCGTGCAGTTGCCGCACCAGGTCGCGGTCGGCCCGATACGGGCTGATGAAGCTCGTGAACGTCAGCACGCCCGCGTCGGCGAAGAGCTTGGCGACCTCGCCAATCCGGCGGATGTTTTCGGTACGGTCCGCGGGCGAGAAGCCCAGGTTCTTGTTCAGGCCGTGGCGGATGTTATCGCCATCGAGCACGTAGCTGAGGTGCCCGCGTTCGACCAGGGCGTGCTCGGCGGTGAAGGCGATCGTGCTCTTGCCCGAAGCGCTTAGCCCGGTCAGCCAGATCGTGGCCCCTTTCTGCCGCAACAGCTCATTGCGCTGCGCGCGATCGACGTGTCCCTCATGCCATGTGATATTCGTTGCCACCTGTTTGCTCATGCGTCATCCCAACAAATAGTGGACAAAGCTACGCGCCAAACGCGCTCGCAACGCGTCGCCAGCGCTCGGTTTCGGCTCGAGAGCGCGTTTCTCCCGGCCGTCGCTCTGGCTCCAATTGGTCGTTCTTTGGCAGCGCGCGTGCCACAGAGGCGAGGATAAGTGCCCGCGGAGCATTGGTCTACTCCGCGCCGCACGTTTTGCGCGCGGCCCACAACGGCTCTAAGCTTTGGCGTGAAAAGCACTTACATCGGACGAAAGCCATTCCCGCAAGATTTGAGTCCGAAAACTATGCAAATTTCCGGCACAAATGAGAAAACAGTTTCCGCGTTGCGGCCTGCGCGTTAAAATAGCCGCCGTGATGCTCACTGTTCGCGAGGGCATGTAATAGGATTGAAGCAACAGTTCCACATTCTGTGCGGGGGCGAACGCCCCATCAGGAGGTGCTCACCATGAAGGCGATCACGATAGCGGCTGTGTTGATCTGCACGTGCGTGGCGTGGGCCACGCCAACCGTGACGCTCACCCTCGAATCGAGCAAAAACGGGCTGACGGTTTCACC
>JAGPEO010000200.1 GCA_018056925.1 Phycisphaerae bacterium | reverse complement strand
TTCGCGGCCGCTTCGCGATTGCCGCCGGTGGTTTCCAGCGTGCGCTCGATCATGATCCGCTCGATCTGCGCCAGCGGCAGACCGACCATGCTGCCGGCCGAGACGGGGACGATGTCCAGGCGCCCACGGATTGATTCGGGCAGGTCGTCCGTCTCGATTCGCCGGTTCTCGACCTCGACCGCCACGGCCTCGATCAGGTTGGCCAGCTCACGCACGTTTCCGGGCCAGTAGTGGTGCACGAGGTGGGCCATGGCGTCGGCGGAGAAGCCGGGCACATTCACGCCGTGCGTTTCGTTGGCCCGCTTGAGGAAGTGCATGGCCAGCAGCGGGATGTCTTGTTGCCGCTCGCGCAGCGGCGGAACGTTGATTTCCCACTGCTTGAGCCGGTAGTACAGGTCCTCGCGAAAGCGCTTTTCCTCGACGGCCTGGCGCAGGTCAGTGTTGGTGGCGGCGATGACGCGCACGTCGACGCGTTGCACTTCGGTCGAGCCGACCGGCGTGATCTCGCGCCGCTCCAGGACGCGCAGCAGCTTGGCCTGCATCGTCATGGGCATGTCGCCGACTTCATCGAGGAAGAGCGTGCCGCCGTCGGCCGCGACGAAATAGCCCTTGCGATCGCTGACGGCCCCGGTGAAGGCGCCTTTGACGTGCCCGAACAGCTCGCTTTCGAGCAAGTTCTCGTTCAGGCCCGCGCAATTGACGGATTTCAAGGCCCGCCGCGAGCGGTCCGACTGCTTATGAATAGCCTCGGCGATCAGGTCCTT
Source organism: Phycisphaerae bacterium (assembly GCA_018056925.1). Lineage (GTDB taxonomy): Bacteria > Planctomycetota > Phycisphaerae > UBA1845 > Fen-1342 > JAAYXS01. Next base: position 6,428 of record JAGPEO010000200.1, on the reverse strand, counting down.
GCCGGTGCCGGTCTCGCCCAGGATGAGTACAGTCAGCTTGTTGCGGGCCGCCTTTTTGATGCGTTCGATGATGCGCCGGATCTGCGGCGTGTGGCCGACGATGCCCTCAAAGGCGGGCACTTCAGCGAGCGACTGCTGAAGCAGGCGATCGTCGCGGCGGGCGGCGGCCGAACCGGCGACGGACGAGATTTTGTGCACCAGGCTCTCGTCGGAGCTATCGGGCTGGAGGACTTCTAGGTCGATGCGTTGCGGCGTAGGGCGCACGGCCGGCTCGCCCAGCACGAGCAGCGTGGCGTCGCGGGCCAGTCTGTCCAGCAGATCGGCCAGGGGCTTGGCGGTTTCTTTGCCATTGATGCGCGCTTCGGCGACGACCACGTCCGGAGTGCGCTGGCGGATTGAATCCAGGGCACGCTCCAGGCTGTCCACCACGACCGAAGGGTGATTGTGGTGTTCGCGCAGTTGGTCGCGCAGGCGGCGGCCCTTCTCTTCGTCCGCAGTAAGAATCAGGATGAACGCCGTTGGCGGCATGGTTCAGGATTGTAACGCAGCACGAGCCGGCCGCGGAGGGCCGGATGGTCGCCGGTTTGGGCGGCCTGGCCCAGCGCTGCCGTCAGGTTATTTATGCGGTACGGCCCATGCGGTAGGGGGGGCGCGGTACTCCGGACGACGCGGGACTGGGGCGTGCGGGATGTTTCTTAGCGGTATTCCGGGACGTCACGCCGCGGCCCTGCCACCGCTCGGCTCCTTGCCCGTCTCCCGGTCGCCGCAAATAATTCGGCGGATATGGAGTTCGGCATGGACGAAGCGGATGAGAGGAGCGAGCCGGCGGAGACGAAGCGCGCCGGGCTAATGACGGTGGTGCTGAAGGCGGGGGCTTTGCTAGCGGGCCTTGGCATCCTGGCGTGGTGTGCGGAGCGCCTGATCGAGATGCAAGGCGCCACGAACGTCTCGGCCAGCGAGGTTCTGGGCAGTCTCGCCATCATGTTCGCAGGGCTCGGGCTGGCTCTGCTGGTGTGGGGCGTGGCGGAGGCGGTGCGCCGGCTGGACGAGATCCGCGACCTGCTGGACAGATCGGAGCAGGCGTCGTCGCCGGCCGCGGTGGGGCGAGCTGGGGTACACGCGGATGGCCGCGTGTTCGAGGACCTGAAGACGGGCGTCGACGAGCTGATCAGCCTGACGCGCGAGGTGCGCGACGTATCGCTGCTGAGTGAGGCCGAGCGGGCGCGGCGCTTGCAGGTGCAGGGCCAGGCGCTTCTGGCCGTTCTGCAGCAAGAGATACCCGCACTGCTGCAGAACCATCAGTGGGTTGAGGCGCGGCAGCGGGTCCAGCGGGCGCGCGAACGTTTCCCAAGTCTGAGCGAATGGGACCAGTTAGAGCAGCAGATTGAGAGCATGCGCGGCAGCGTTGAGGCCCGCGACGTGGAGAACGCCGCACGGCAGATCAACGACTTGGCCGCACTGGGGGCCTGGGAGCGGGCCGGCGGTTTGGTGCGCGAACTGGCCGAGCGGCACCCCGATTCGCCGCGGGTGCAGGAGCTCTTGCGGCGGGTATCGATACAGCGGGAGAAGGCCGACGCCGAGCAGCGGGCGCGCCTGATGGCGCAGGCTCAGGAAGCCGTGAACCAGCGTGAGTGGAACAAGGCGCTGATGCTGGCCAACGATTTGCTGCACCGCTACCCGCGCTCGCCGGAGGCCGATGCGGTGCGCCTGCAACTTGCGACGCTCACAGAGAACGCCGAAATACAGACGCGGCAGCAAATGGAAAGCGAGTTCCGCGAGCAGATGAAGCAGCGGCAGTTCGCCAACGCCCTACGGCTGGCCAACGAGCTGATGGAGCGCTATCCCAAATCGCCGCAGGCCGACGTGCTGCGCAGCCAGTTGCCGCGGCTGCAAAAGCTTGCGGCCGAGCAGAAGTAACCGGGCCGGTTTGCTTGCCGGCCTATGGATCATTGCTGCCAGCCTTCCGCCCCAATCAGCTTTACGAAGCGGCACTTGAAGAATTCTTCCGTCTGCGGCGCGGTATCGGTTTGCCGCACGCGCACCAGCGTCTGGTCGTGCTCGCCACCCACCGGCAACACGAGTCGTCCGCCCGGCGCGAGTTGGCTGAGCAGCGAAGGCGGGACGGCCGGGGCGCCGGCGGCTGCCAAGATGCCGTCGAAGGGCGCCTGCTCGGGCCAGCCCCGCGAGCCGTCGGCGCAGCGAAACGTCACGTTGTTTAATCCTAGTTGCTTCAGGCGTTCGGCGGCCTGAACCATCAGGGGCAGGTGCCATTCGATGGTGTAAACCCGCTTCGCCAGGGAGGCGAGAATGGCCGTCTGATAGCCGGAGCCGGTGCCGATTTCGAGCACGCGCGCCTCGGGCGTCAGTTCCAGCAGTTCGGTCATGCGGGCCACCACGTACGGCTGCGAAATGGTCTGCCCGCACTCTATGGCGACGGCGGCATCCACGTACGCGCATTCCTGCGCGCCCGGCGGCAGGAACAGCTCGCGCGGTATGCGCCGCATCGCTTCGAGCACGGCCGCCGACTGAATGCCGCGGCCGGCGAGTTGCTCGGTCACCATACGCGCCCGTTCTGCAGCGCGTTCTTCGTTTTGGAACGCCATGGCGATAGTTTATCGTAGGATGGTTGACTTGCCCGTTCCGGCCGCAGTCGGCCCGGCGTTTTTGCTACCCCAGCCTGTCACTGCGGCTTAAGATGTCCGCGCAGAGGCGTTTTTCAGGAGACGGGAACATGGAAACGGCGCTTGCTGCCATCATGGCACTACTCATGTTCGCCGGCGGTGTCGCCGCGGGATGCCTGTTGATGCGTGGTGCGGCCCGGCAGGCGCGGGCGGCGGCGCAGGCCGAAGTCGCGGCGGAACGTGCGACGCTACTCGAGCGCCTGGCGACACGCGAGGCTGAGGCGCGTGCCGGCCGCAGCGAGTTGGAATCCCTCGCGGCGGAGGTCCGGCAGCTTCAGGAGCAGATGCGCGACGCGGCCGTGCGTTGCTCAGCGGCCGAGGAGAAGAATGCCCGCATTCCGGAGCTTGAAGCCGCGCTGAAAGAGCGGGACGAGCGCATCGCGGCGCTTTTGGACGAAACGCGTACCTTCGCGGCCCAAGTGGCGGAGTTGGGGACGAAGCTGGACGAAGAGCGCAAGGCCGGCGAGGCGAAGCTGGCGCTACTGAACGAGGCGCAGCAGAAGCTGTCGGACGCGTTCAAGGCCCTGGCGGCCGAGGCTTTGAAGAGCAACAACCAGTCCTTTCTCGAACTGGCTCGCACGAAGCTGGAGAAATTCCAGGGAGAGGCCAGAAGCGAGTTGGAACTGCGTCAGAAAGCGATCGGCGAGTTGGTCAGACCGCTGAAGGACTCGCTGGAAAAAGTTGATACGCGGATACAGGAACTGGAGAAGGCCCGCACCGGCGCCTATGCCGGCTTGACGGAGCAGCTCAAATCCCTGTCTTTGACACAGAGCCAATTGCAGAACCAGACGGCGAACCTGGTGAAGGCCTTGCGCGCCCCGCAAGTCCGCGGGCGCTGGGGGGAAATCCAGCTCAAGCGCGTGGTTGAGATGGCGGGCATGGTGGAGTACTGCGACTTCAAACAGCAGCAGACCGCCGCCGGCGATAGTGGACGCCTCAGACCCGACCTGATCGTGCGCCTACCCGGCCGAAAGAACGTCGTGGTTGATTCCAAGGCGCCGCTGTCGGCCTATCTGGAGGCACTTGAAGCCGAGGACGAAGACCAGCGTCTTGCCCGGTTGCGCGAACACGCCGCGCAGGTGCGCAAGCACGTGGCCAACCTGAGCAGCAAGGCTTACTGGGATCAATTCCAGCCGGCCCCGGAATTCGTAGTGCTATTCCTGCCCGGCGAAAGCTTCTTTAGCGCCGCCTTGGAGCAGGACCCCGCCTTGATTGAAGCCGCCGTGGCCAAACAGGTGATTCTGGCGACTCCCATTACGCTGATCGCCTTGCTGCGAGCCGTGGCCTACGGCTGGAGCCAGGAACGGCTGGCTGAGAACGCGCAGCAGATCAGCCGGCTCGGCAGAGAGTTGCACGACCGACTCCGCGTTCTGGCTGGGCATTTCGCTGACATTGGTGGCGCCCTTAGTCGAGCCGTTGAATCGTACAACCGCATGCTCGGTTCGCTCGAAAGCCGCGTGCTTGTCACTGCGCGGCGATTCAAGGACCTGGGTGCCGCTAGTGGGGCGGATATCGAGGTACTCGAAGCGGTCGACCGGCAGACGCGGACGCCGATTTCGACGGGTGGGTCGGAGGACACCTGCACCCCCGAGTTACCGCTGCTGCCCGGTGATTGAACAGACCCCAAACGGAGGAGAGATGCCGCCGACCGTGCGAATACCGCTGTTAGGCTCCTTGGTGCTCTTCGCGTGTGCTTTGGGGGTTAGGGCAAGCGCGGAACCCGCACCGCCAAATTCACCCGTCGAGAGCCCGTGCGCCGCAACGACCAACCCACGTCCGCACGTCGCTGTGGCCGGTTTCGAGTTGGCGGCCGGCGCCGATGAACGGGACGCATGGCTGCCGCTGGCCTTTGAGGAGATGCTCGCCTGGCGTCTGCGGCGCGTTTCCGGGCTGCTGACGGTGCCCGTGGTGCGCGTGCACCAGACGCGCCGCGAGCTTCAGGAAGAAGGGGAGCCGCCGCCGTCTTGGCCGCGAGTCGTAGCGGCAATGGGGCCGAAATACATGCTCACGGGGCGTTGCAGCGGGCCGCCGTACGAGGCGACTCTGCACCTGGCCGTTTTGGAGTTCAGCAGCGCGGCGGGCGAGGCTTCGTCGAAACCGTCGGCCGACACACGCGTATGGCAGGAAGTTGATCTGCCGCCTGGCAAGCTGTTCGACGTCCTGGACGCCGCGACTCGTTGGACGCTGGACCAATTTGAGATTCGCGAGGTCCCACAATCCGTGCAGGACATGATCTTCGGGCCGCCGTGTCGCACGCCTAGCGCGGTGGAATATTACGCCCGGGCGGTCACCGCGGCGCGCGCCGGCGACCTGCGCAGCGCGTACGACTATGCCGCGCGCAGCCTGGGTTACGATGAGCGTTTTCGCCCAACGCTGGCACTGATGGTTCAACTCGAGGTCCAGTCCGGTAAAGCGGGGCGAAGCTCGGCCATGCGGCTGCTGCGACAATGGGCCGAGTTGGCCCGAATATGTGCCGATCCGGTCGATCGGGCCGCGGCCGAACTGGGATTCGGCGCCGTGCTGCACATGGACGGGACGTTCGATGCGGCTTACCAGCGCTATGAGAACGCGTTGGCGATGGCCTATGCGGACGATTCGCCCTACGGGCAAATGTTGGCGGCGAACAGTCTGGCGGATTTGTTCTCATCGCGGCGTTTGCCCCAGCAGCCGGTGCTGACCGACGCCCAATTGCGGACATTGGCGCAGCAAGATCTTCGCGCTGCCGTGGCTTGGCTGGAGATCGCCTTGGATCTGGCGAGCGGCTTGGGAGACTTAGCCACCGAAGCGCCATGCGCGAACAAATTGGCGCTCACCTACGAGAGGCTGGGCGAATGGGAGGCGGCGATTGCGATGCACCAGCGCTCGTTGGCCGCTGCGCAGCGGATCGGTGCGCGGCAGAGCGAGGCCGCCGCCTGGCTCTGCCTGGCGCAAGGCTACCAGCGTGCGTCTAAGCCGGCCGAGGCTTTGGCCGCCGCTCAGCGCGCGCTGCCGCTAGCGAATCCGGCTTTGCAACCGATGGTGCGAATTGTGATTGGCGCGGCGTACCGAATTTTAAAGCAGCCCGAAGCGGCTTTGGCAGAGTACGAGCAGGCTTATCGCGAGCTGCGCGAAACGGATGACCTCGGCAGCCAACTGGCATGTGTGACAGGCGTAGCTGACCTGCGAATGCAATTAGGCCGTCGAGCTGAGGCGATCAGCGCTCTTCAGGAGGCCATCGAGATCGCCCATGCGTTGTCTGCGACGCAGGAAGAAGCGAGCTTGCGCGAGCAACTGGCCAATTGGAACCAGAACGTTCCTTAGCTTCGGCCAACCTTGGATCGAGCCATCGGGCAGCCTTGGATCAGCGAACGTTAGAGTGCGAACGAGATAACCGTGGATTCAGCCGCGCATGCGGCCGGGCGTGAAGGGGGGCGGTTTCGCGGGTTCCAGGCGGGTGCCATTGGGTGGGGCGGAGGGCTGTGGCGGAGGCGGATCGGAACCGGTTCCGGCCAAAACCGGCCGGACTTGCGCACATGTGTCCGAATTGTAACTTATTTATTGACAATAACTTACAAAAAATCAGCCCATCCACGCAAAACCCGCCCCCCTTGTTGGACACCCCCCTGGCGATCTGATATAGTGCGCCCGTGGGTCTTGTACCCGCGGCAAGCACGGATATTACGGCTGTTCTAGCCGTGGCGCACTTCCGAGATCGGCCGGTTTCCGGTTCGATCTCGGAAGTTTTTGTTAGGCCGACTTTGTCGAGCA
>JAGPEO010000199.1 GCA_018056925.1 Phycisphaerae bacterium | reverse complement strand
CTCGCGGCCGCTCCGATCGTCGGGCTGGAGTTCACCGTCGTAGCTGACCTAAACCTATATATACCCGACTACGAGATTCCGGCGCTCTCGATATTCCGCAACGGCACGGCCGACATCGGGATCGGTGATTTCGATGGGGACGGCGACCTCGATCTGGCGGTGCACGCTTTCTTCGGGGACGAACTCTGGTTTATCGAAAACTTGGGCGGTGCCTCGTATCAGCAATATCTGATGTTCCCGTTTTACTTTAATACAACCGGGAACTTTATTACGCCCCCGGAATCTCTGGCGGGCGACTTTGATGGCGACGGCCGGGACGAGCTCGTCTACATCGCCGACCCGATCCTGCAGATCGACGGTCAGATCATCCACTTCTGGAAGACCGACGACACGATCGCGAACATGTACCGCGTTGAGTGGGAGGCCCTGGAAGATCCGGTCTTCACGCAGTGGACGCGCGGCTTGGCCGTGGCCGATTTCGACGGGGACGGCCGCAGCGACCTGGCCTTCACCGGCACGATGGAACCGCCCTACGAAAGCGGCCCGATACTCACGATCTGGTACGGCTTGGATCCGGATACGCGGCAGTTTCACGTGCACCACGAGTATCCCGACATGCTGTGCTCGGATGTGGTCGCCGTTCGGCCGGATGCGTCGCGCAACCCGGGTGTCATTTTAAGTGATTTGGACGGCACGAAAATTCAGTATTGGGCGGGGGCCCAGGGTAGCCAGGTCGACCTGACCTTCCAGTTTGAGTGCGGCGGTTTCGCCGGCCTGTCGCCGGAGCGCGGTATGACCCTGGTTACGGCCGACATAAACGGCGACGGCTATTTGGGCGTGCTGACCAAGCAGAAGCGTGGCCATGCCGCAGATGCGAATCAGGTGCAGGTTGCCAGGTATCGTCCGGCGTCCGGCGCCTGGACCAAAGTGGCACCCGATCCGCTGAACTCGAGCGGGTTCGAAAACTGGCCTTATGACCAGATTCTGCGGCCGCGGAATTTGGCCGCCGGTGACGCGCTCGGCAACGGTCTGCCGGAGGTCTTCGCCGCGTTCGGTCCCTCCCACCGCGGCATTCTGGGCCGGTCTACCGGCCGGCTCGAGGTTGCAATATGGCAGAATAGCTGCGCGGGCGATGTGAACGGCGACGGTTGGGTGGGCGCACCGGACCTGCGGCATCTGTACCGTGCGCTCGGCACATGCCGGGGCGCTGCGGGATTCAATCCCAATGCAGACATTGACAAGAACGGCTGCATAGACCTGATGGACCTGGGTCTACTGGTTGAAGACCTCGGCTGCGTCGCCCGCGACGGGATAATACCGCCCTGCGGCAGCCAAAAGATCGGGGATTCTAACTGCGACGGCGTGATTACCGTGTTCGACATCAACCCCTTCATCAGGGCGGTCTCGGGCGGCGAAGCTGCCTGGAGCGCCTATGTGGGCGAGAGCGCCTGCCACTTTTGGTGTGTGAATGATGTCAATGGCGACGGGAAAGTGGACGCATTTGACATCGATATATTCATTCATTGCATGTTGCCGGCAGCCGATCTGCTAAGAGGCGGTTAGGCCGGACCTTCGCGCCAGGGGCCGCCAAGAATCTGCCATCCGCGCCTTTGCCCGCCCCGCGACTCCGGCGTGTCGCCCCGAAATGCCGCCAAAAGCCTTCGCATTGGCGCGGAACCTGATCCGAGCCCACCGGATCCGAGCCCGAAGGGCCAGCGAGGGCAACCCAGTCCGTGTTGCGCGTGCCAACTTCGCGACTGGCGCCACTCCGGTCAAATTCCGGCTCGACACGAGCCGGCTCTGCTACTAATCCTGAAAGAGCTCCTGAAGCATGGCCACATCGGCCAGATCGACGCGATCGTCGTCGTTCAGATCAAATACGCGGCAGTCTGGACCAAGCGTCGCGCCAACTGTGTCCAAAGACAGGCCGGCAAACGCGTCCAATCATCCGCATCCAAATCGCCGTCACGATCCGCGTCAGCCAACACCAGCGACAATCGATAAATGCCGTCACTTCCGTCGGCAAACGAAAAACGATCCACCACCATCCCGCGGTCGTTCAGGTTCTGCCATGCCCCGTCCGCACCGCCGCTGGGGCTCAGGCCAAAGTCGATCTCATAACCAGCGATGACGGTGCGACCGTGGATTTGGTCCCCGCTGCGCAACAGCGGAATCCACCGCTTCAGCACGTGGTGGCGAATCCAAAGGACCACGTGGTTCACATTCTCGATCACCCCCGGCCCTTGGATGCACGTCGGACCGACGATGTCGCCGACGTCGTTCATGGCCGAGGTAACGTTCATGGTGGCAAGCCCAGTGATTGTAAACCCATCACCCTGAATGCTGCCAGACTTCACCCGTCAGACCAAACATTAATAGTGCCGAGCGAGCCGCCGATGACCTTCCAGCTTTGCCCGCCGCCGAACCACGGTATCGGATCGCCTTCACGCGCGATCTTGATCAGGCCCGCGCCGGGATCAAACATCCAACGCCCACCATCATTGAGAACCGTAACGCCAGTTCCTCGTAGAACCGCGCCGAATGTGAATTGCCCGGCGTCGTTGTGCGCCACCCGGGCCGGGGACCCAAGAATCACGCCCGTCGGGCAATCCGGTACCTGCATCCCCCTTCGCGCCGCAAGTTGCAGACTCTCACGCGTGCCCGTCCAGCAGGCATAATTATTGAACAACGTCACGCCAGTACCCGCCAGATCGGTGCAGGCCAGAATCGTTGCGTGATCGCTTACGGCCGCCCCGAAGTTGAGGGCCATGTCCAGGTACACCCCAGGCTCGCAGCCCGGCGTCTAGTCGCCGCTTTGCAACACCGGCTGGAGATCGTCCGGCGGCCCGACGTAGAAAATGCGGTCATTGAAGTGCGGCGTGATCCCCGGTCCGCTGACGTCCGCCGTCAGTATGATCCAGCCCGGCTCGTCATCGGAATCACAGCCGGGAGCGGTTTCCGACAAGCGCTCGCGCGCGTAGTACAAGTCGGTGATTATGACCCCCTCCGGCATGCAGGGGGCCGGACCCCCCTCGCGCAGCACCACCCGCACGTCGCCCGGTGGCCGTAGAAGATGGCCCAATTATTGGCTTCGGTCACGCCGGGACCGACCAGCCCGGCGCTGAAAAGCACGTTGCCCTGGCAGTCGATCTACGCCCCGCTCAGATCGCCGAAAACTACGCCCTCCTCCAGGTCGAACGCCTGCTCGCCTTCGTGCGCCACGCGGTCTATGCGCACCTGCGCCGCGTGCTTTCGATACGGCTGCATCGGGGATTCCGAGTGCGCAGGCGGCCCCGGCACCGGACCTGGCCCCGGCCCGGGCAATTCGTCCAGTGCAGCGCATGCCTGCGTTACAGGCGCGCCCTTCGGAAGCGCACCAAGGTTCAGTAGTACGGCGAGCACGACCGCCAGTGCTTCCGCAGACCGTCCGAGTTGCATCTCACGCCCTCGCTTCCCACCAGACAGGCCACGCAATAACGTGCCCCGATGCTAAAATCCAAACGCATCACGTAACCGGATGCAAGGTACGGTCCGATAAGAGCCAGTTCTGCCACGGCGCGGCCTCGCATTTGGCTCTCCAGTCGATCGTGTTCTTGGCGGCGTCGCGACCCGCCCCCGCGCATTTATGGATTCTTGGAGCCAGTCGAATCCAAAGCGCAAGCCAGGGGAACGATCCGAGCCCGACGCGCAAGCGAGGCAGCGAGAAGGTTTGTTTGTTCTTGCTGGCGCTGTGGGCTCGGATCCATCGAGCCCACACGCCGTACGGTTGGCGGCAATCGGGGGCGGCACGCCCCGGCTCTGCTCTCTGCTACGCCCCGACCTCTTGATCCCTTGATCCCTGGATCCCTCGATCGAGGTCAGGTCTGACCGGGCACCTCAGGTAGGCGTCAAGCGAGAATGAGATTGATCAGCCGCCCCTTGGCCACGATGGTCTTTCGAACCGGCCGGCCCGCTACAGCTTTGGCGATCGCCTCGTTCTGCAGCGCCAGGCGGGTGAGTTCGGCATCATCGGCGTCCACCGGGGCCTGGATGCGCCCGCGCACTTTTCCATTCACCTGCACGGCCATCTCAATAACGTCGTCTTTGACCAAGGCCGGGTCGAAGTCGGGCCAGCCGTCCTCGACTATTGACCGCGGCTGTTCAAGCCGAGACCAAAGTTCCTCGCTGATGTGCGGCGCAAAGGGCGCCAACAGCTTCAGGAAACGTGCGCACTGGCCGCGCCCGACCGTCTGTGCCTTGCCGGCCTCATTTGCCCAGACGATCATCTGCGCGATGGCCGTATTCAGTGAGAAGCGTTGGATATCGCTGCCGACCTTTTGAATGGTCTTGTGCAGCAGCCGTTCGAGCGCCTCGTTGTCCTTATCCACCAGTTTGGGGTTAATGCGCCAGGCGCCCTCCGGGTCGTTCTCGTCGACGGGCTGAATCATGAGGCGCCAAACGCGCTGCAGAAAGCGGTGTACGCCGATTATGTCGCGCGTGTTCCAGGGCTTGCTGGCCTCGAGCGGCCCCATGTACATCTCGTACAAACGCAAGGTGTCCGCGCCGTACTCCTCGATAATGTGATCGGGGTTGACGACGTTTCGTAGCGTCTTGGACATCTTGGCGTTGGTTTCGGTCAGCTTCTCGCCCGTCTGCTTGTGGTAAGCGCCGTCTTCGCGAAAATCGATGTCGTTGTAGTGGATGTATACACCGCGCGCATCCTGGTATGCGTAGGCGGTGATCATGCCCTGATTGAACAGCTTGTGAAACGGCTCCGGCGTGGACAGATAGCCCAGATCGTACAGCACCTTGTGCCAGAAACGCGCGTACAGCAGGTGCAACACCGCGTGCTCGGCGCCGCCCATATACAGGTCGACTCCGCCCAGTTGCGGTGCGCCGCCGGCCGTTCGTCCGCCCAGCCAATAGCGCTCGGCCTGCGGGTCGATGAAGCGCGCCGCATTACGCGGGTCGCAAAACCGGATGTAATACCAGCATGAGCCTGCCCATTGCGGCATGGTGTTCAGCTCGCGCCGGTACTTGACGCCGTCGCGCTCCACCTCTTGCCATTCTTTGGCCCGCGCCAGCGGACTGGCCGGCTGCGAATTGGGGTCGTCGCTGGTTTCCGGGCGAAAGTCCTCCATGTCCGGCAGACGCACCGGCAACTCAGCTTCGGGCACGGCCTCTATTCCGCCGTCGGGGCGGTACAAAATCGGGAACGGCTCGCCCCAATAACGCTGCCGGGAGAAGAGCCAGTCCCGCAGCTTGTACTGCACTGTCCCTTCGCCCAGATTGCACGATTCCAACCAGGCGGTGATGCGCTGCTTGGCCTCCGGCGTATGCAACCCGTTCAGGTTGCTTTGCCCGGGGAAGTGCTCGCCCGTTTCGCCCGGCGAATTCACGTTAAACCCCAGGCCGGTGTAAGCTTCGCCGGTGCGCGTACAGAACTCGCCTTTCTGGAAGCAGTCGCGCAGGTCTTCGAAGCTGCGGAATCCCAACTTGTCGAAGACGTCTCGCCAAGCCACGCGCGTGTGCCCCAGCTCGCGCTCGATCAGCCCGGGCAATTGCTTCAGAACGCCGTCGGCGATTAGCTCGCTCGCGCGCGGCGCCGGCCCCGGACCGCCGCGGCGCGCCAGCACTTGCTGCAACGTCTGCGCAAAACCCGGCGGGGCAACGTCGCCCGCCGCCACGGCGTCCAAGAAGTCGGCCAGCACGTCACGCCATTCGCTTTCGGCCCGCGCCTCTGCGGGCGCCGCCTGTGCAAAATAGTGCATGGCCGCCACGGCCGCCGGATAGACCACGTCACGGATGGGAATGCCGAACTCGCGCGCGAACTCGAAATCACGCTCATCGTGGGCCGGCACCGACATGATCGAGCCCGTGCCGTACCCCATCAGCACGTAGTCCGCGACCCAGATCGGCACGCGCTGCCGATTAACGGGGTTGATTGCGTATGCCCCGGTAAACACGCCGGTCTTGACCTTCGTCTCGGCCGTGCGGTCCAGCTCCGATTTCTGCCGGGCCTCGGCCACGTACGCGTTCACGATGTCGCGATGCAGATCCGTAGTGATGATGGGCACCAGCCGGTGTTCCGGCGCCAAAACCATGTACGTGGCGCCGAACAGCGTATCCGGCCGCGTGGTGAACACGCGTATCACCTGGCGTCCCAAGTCGCCGGGGGCGTCCAGGCGGAAGTCGACATAAGCCCCTTCGCTGCGCCCGATCCAGTTGCGCTGCATCTGCTTGATCGGCTCGGGCCAGTCCAGACCCTCCAGATCATCCAGCAGACGCTGCGCGTACTCCGTGATTCGCAGCATCCATTGCCGCATGGGGCGCCGGAAGACCGGATGGTTCCCACGCTCGCTGCGGCCCTCGTTCGTGACTTCCTCGTTCGACAGCACCGTGCCCAGCGCCGGACACCAGTTCACCGGCACCTCGGCCAGGTAAGCCAGGCGGTGCTCGGCCTGGTATTCCTCGATGGCCTGCTGTCCGCGGGCCCGCACTTCCGCCGGTATGGGCAGTTCCTCAATGGGCCGCGCCGCTCCAACCACGGTCCGCCCATCGGCATCCACCCAGCGCCTTTCAGGGTCGTACCAGGAGTTGAAGATTTTCAGGAAGATCCACTGCGTCCAGCGGTAGTATTCCTCATCGCAGGTAGCCAGCTCGCGGTCCCAGTCGTACCCCAGGCCGATCATCTCGAGCTGGCGCTTGTAGGTCGCTATGTTGCGCCGCGTGGTTTCACGCGGGTGAACGCCGGTTTCAATGGCGTATTGTTCGGCCGGCAATCCGAACGCGTCCCAGCCCATCGGGTGCAGCACGTTATAACCGCGCATGCGCATGAAACGTGCGATGATGTCCGAGGCGATATAGCCCAAGGGGTGGCCGACGTGCAGCCCGGCCCCTGATGGATAGGGGAAAAAGTCCAGCACGTAAAACTGGGGCCGTTCGCTACCCGGCTCACCGGGGTTGGCCGCGCGGGCGGCACGCTCGCGGGCCCAAGTCCGCTGCCACTTGACTTCGATCTCGCGAAAATTGTAACTGGCGCCCATGCTAATCGGCCGGCTGCGTCGCCCGGGTTTCGACAAATTTGTTTCGCAGGTGAATATTCTCGGGACTCAACCAGCCGCCCAGAACCTCTTGGGCCGCCAGTTGCGAGCTCATGGCGTGCAAGCGCGGCCTCTGCTGGTCGAATTCACCGCGGTAGACGGGTTTCAGGCCCTCAACCTCGACCACCGCCCACTT
>JAGPEO010000198.1 GCA_018056925.1 Phycisphaerae bacterium | reverse complement strand
GAGGTCTGCAATTTATTCGGCCCGTTGAACGACCGCGATGAGAATTGGAATCGGAAAGATACGACTGTAGACAGTCTTACCGAGGCTTGTTTTCAGGCCCGCCGGGAGGCGCGCCGCCTCGCTCGCCCGCTGCTTGTTTTCTGCGCAAGCTAGTGTCGCGCGCCAGACCCTGAACGCACACAAGCCCAATCGCCAACACGACTTATGAACGCTGAGGCAGCGGGATGACTGCGCTTCCGGCCACCCCGCGGCGCGTACGTCGGCCCTTGTGGGCATTCGGAGTCCGCTTAATGGTTAAAGCACCAGCTATGCCTAGTCCTATAAACGCACCGCGGCCACCCTACCCGGCAGTGCGCGCTCAAGCCGGCACAGGCTCATCCTTTGTGACCGCTTCGAGCACGTATCTCTCGCCGCGCGCATCCACGGAAATCTCGTCCCCAGGCCCGAACTCGCCTGCCAAGATCCGTCGCGCCAGTGGATTCTCGATCTGCTGCTGGATCAGTCGCTTCAGCGGGCGAGCCCCATAAACCGGGTCGTATCCATCGCTGGCCAGCCGGTCTTTCGCCGCATCGGTCAGCCGCAGAACCATATCCTTTTCGGCCAACCGCCGCTGTAGATACCGGACCTGCAAATCAACAATCCCGCGCAGCTCCTTCTTGCTCAGACGGTGGAAGATGATCACCTCATCGATACGGTTCAGGAATTCCGGGCGGAAGTACTTCTTCAGCTCCTCTTTCACCCGCATCTCAATTTCGATTTCTACCGGCGCGCTCGCCTCGCCCCCCTCGCGGGCCGTCGCCAGCTCCGCAATGTACTGACTCCCGATGTTGCTGGTCATCGCGATCAGCGTGTTGCGGAAATCCACCGTCCGCCCATGCCCGTCCGTTAGCCGCCCATCGTCCAGAACTTGCAGCAGAACGTTGAAAACGTCCGGATGCGCTTTCTCGATCTCGTCGAACAGAATGACGCTGTATGGCCGCCGGTGAACGGCCTCCGTCAGCCGGCCGCCCTCCTCGAACCCTACGTAGCCGGGCGGGGCTCCGATCAGGCGGGCCACGCTGTGCCGTTCCATGAATTCGCTCATGTCGATCCGCACGAACGCGGCTTCGTCGTCAAACAGGAACTCCGCCAGCGCCTTGCACAACTCCGTCTTGCCGACCCCGGTCGGGCCGAGGAACAGGAACGATCCGATCGGGCGATTCGGGTCGCCCAACCCGGCCCGCGCACGCCGCACGGCATCCGACACCGCCCGAACGGCCTCATCCTGCCCAACGACGCGCGCATGCAGCCGTTCCTCCATCTTGATCAATTTCTCCCGCTCGCCTTCGAGCATCCGGGCAACGGGCACGCCGGTCCACTTGCTCACAATCTCCGCGATCTCGTCGGGCGTCACTTCCTCGCGCAACATTCCGTCCCCCTGCGCGTGCAATTCGGTCAGCCGCTTTTCCCGGTCGCGCAACTGCCGCTCCAACTCGGGCAATTCGCCATAACGGATGCGCGCGGCGCGCTCCAGCTCCCCGCGGCGTTGGGCATCCTGCAGCTCCGTCTGCTTGGCGTCTATTTGCTCCTTGAGCGACTTGATCGCGTCGATAACGCTCTTTTCGTTTTGCCACTTGGCGGTCAGCCGCGAATCCTGCTCGCGCAACTCCGCCAGGCTGCGCTCGACGTTCTCGAGCTGTTTCCGCCCGGCCTCGTCGCGCTCCTTCTTCAGCGCCTCGCGCTCGATCTCGAGTTGCATGATTCGCCGCCGCGTCTCATCCAACTCCGCCGGCAGCGAATCGTTCTCGATCCGCAGCCTGGAGGCCGCCTCGTCCACCAGGTCGATGGCCTTATCCGGCAAGTGCCGCTCCGTGATGTACCGGTGCGACAGCGTCGCCGCTGCGACCAGCGCGGCATCCTGAATGCGCACGCCGTGATGGGCTTCGTACCGCGGCTTTAACCCGCGCAGAATCGCGATCGTGTCCTCCACGGTCGGCTCGCCCACGTACACCGGCTGGAAGCGCCGCTCTAACGCCTTGTCCTTTTCAACGTGCTGCCGGTATTCGTCGAGCGTCGTCGCCCCGATGCACCGCAGCTCGCCCCGCGCCAGCGCCGGCTTCAGCAAATTGCCCGCATCCACTGCCCCCTCCGCCCGGCCGGCCCCAATCACCGTGTGCAGCTCGTCGATGAACAGAATGACCTGCCCATTCGATTCGACCACCGCCTTGATGACGGCCTTTAACCGCTCTTCGAACTCCCCGCGGTATTTCGCGCCCGCGATCAGCGCCCCCATATCCAGGGCCACGACCTTTTTGTCCTTTAGAGCCTGCGGTACGTCCCCCGCCAGTATCCGTTGCGCCAGCCCCTCGACGATGGCCGTTTTCCCCACCCCCGCCTCGCCGATCAGCACCGGGTTGTTCTTCGTCCGCCGCGCCAACACCTGCATGCAGCGGCGAATTTCCTCGTCCCGGCCGATCACTGGATCGAGCTTCCCCTGCCGCGCCGCCTCCACCAGGTCCCGCCCGTAACGCTTCAGCGGTTCGTAAGTATCCTCCGGACTTGGCGTCGTGACCGCGGCCGTCCCGCGCACCTCCTTCAGCGCCGCCAGAATGTCGTCCTTGCCGGCCGCATTCAGCCGCAGAATCTCCTTGGCGTCACTCGCCACGTCCGCCAAGGCCAGCAGCAAATGCTCGGTCGAGATGTATTGGTCCTTCATTCGCGAAGCTTCGCGCTCCGCCGCTTGGAAGACCTCAGCCAACTGCCGGCTGAGCGACAGCGAGCCGCCCCGCGTCTGCGGCAGCCGCCGCAACTCCGCCTCGGCCATGCTGCGAATCTGGGAAACATGCGCCCCGGCCTTTTCCAGGACGGGGACCACAATCCCACCGTCTTCCTCGGGCGCCCCCACTGCCGGACTGCCGGCCCCGACCAGCGCCGCCAGCAAGTGCACCGGCGTCAGCTCCGGGTTGCCGGCGTTCTGCGCCATCTGCTGCGCCCGCTGAACCGCCTCCGCCGCCTTGATTGTCAATCGTTCCAGGTTCATGCCTTAGCTCCGACCTACGTGGGACCGGTTTCAAACCAGTCAGGTCCTGCCTTCCTCCCCTGCCGAGCATACGGCATTCCGGAACGAGAATTGACCTAAATCCTTGTTATTTGTGTACTTAGGGTCTATGACCGCGCCCCCGCGCGTGTCATTATGGCAGCGAATGTGTGCTCATGCCCCGTTTCAAAAATGCAGGGCGTACGCAGATTGCCGAAAAAACACGCATCTGCGTACGCCCACGTTTACCCGGGGCGATCCCCGGATGGCGCCGTTAATTCTTGCCTTGAACCTAACTGCGTCGCCGCAGCGCCAACGCGCCCACCGCGAGCAGCGCCAGCGCCGTCGGCTCCGGTACCCAGCACAGGCTGACCCCGATCCCGATACCGCTCAGCAGCGTTTCCTGTTCCGAGCCGTCCAGGTTCATCCGCATTAGCGCCGACTCATACCCTACGCCGGTCGACTGCGCCCAGTAGACCTTCTGCTCCACCGGGTCGATCGTGATCCCGCCCGGATTCCAGTTCGCCCCCACGATGTACAAATCCTCAACGCCGGTGCCGTCCAGGTTTGCCCGCCGCACCCGGTCGAGCACGTAATCAGTCCAGTACACTTTCCCGCCGAACAGAGCGATATCGCTCGGCCTGCCCTCTCCGGTCAGTACAACCTCCGGGTCCGACCCGTCCAGGTTGGCGCGCATGATGTCGCCCGAGTCGCCCGTCACGGCGGTCGTCCAGTACAGCTTCCCTCCATACAGCTCCAATCCGTTTCCGAATGGCGTCGTCAGCAACGGCGCGGCCCCGCCCCCATCCATGTCGCTGCTGTCGATCCGACCCAGGAGCGCGTCGCCCCAGTACAGGCGATTGTGAGCCGCGTCAGTGGCCAGGCCCATGGGGAACGACAGCCCGGAGCCGACCACGGTTTCGACGCCGCTGCCATCCAGGTATGACCTCTGAATTACATCGTTGTCCACGTCGCTCCAGAAGATTCTGTTGCCGGCCACATCCATCCCGCGCACGCCTCCGCCGATGCTCAAGATGGTCTGCAACCCGCTGCCATCCGTATTTACTGACCGGATGAAACCGTCGCTCGTGGTTGGGTAGTACGCGTCTGAGAAGTAAATTACACCGGCGCTGGAAAATGAGCTGCCAATCAGTACAGCCGCCATGCTCGCAGCGAATGCCCAGCGAAAACCTTTCGCCCTCTGCAACAACATCCTTCCTCTCCTATGCAAAAAAAGTGCCTTCTCGCAATTGAACGACAATTGCACTCGTCCAGTATACCGCGCCACCCGCATAGTTCAAAAAATCTTCAGCCCAGCGCCGGGGTGCCGCGTGTGGCATTCGGCTAGCCCGCAACCTCCAAGCCGCCAACCAGCGCCAGCACTAATCACTAACAACTAACAACCTTCTTCAGTCACCCGCCCGCGCCACATCTACAATCGCGCTACCAGGAAAGCATGGGTATACGCCCGTGAAAAACGTCCGCCCCCGCCGGAGATTTGAGTAATGCAAAAACACCGCACTCTGCGCGCCCTCTTCGCACGCTGCGCCATTCCTTTCCTCTTGTGCCCCGTCTTGATCACCACGGCCACCGGCCACCCCTACTCGCCCCGGACGAACACGTCGGACACGCTGCTGTTCGCCGGCCTCGGTACGTACGAACGCCCGGTGAACACTTCGTCACCCGTCGCCCAGCTTTATTTCAACCAGGGCCTGGTACTTGCGTACGCCTTCAACCACGATGAGGCCATCCGCTCATTCAAGGAGGCCGCGCGGCTCGACCCGAACTTCGCCATGGCCTGGTGGGGCATCGCCCTGGCCAACGGCCCGCACATTAACAACCCGCACATGAGCCCGGCCCAGTCGCAGGCGGCCTGGGACGCGCTTAAGAGGGCGCTCGCGCTGCAGTGGCAGGCAAAGCCCGTGGACCGCGCGCTCATCCAGGCGCTCGCCAGCCGTTACGCCGACCCGCCGCCTGAGAACCGCCGCCCGCTCGACGAAGCTTACGCCGCCGCCATGCGCGAAGTGTGGCTGGCCTACCCTTACGACCCCGACGTCAGCACGCTGTTCGCCGAGTCGTTGATGGACTTGCGCCCCTGGGACCTCTGGACCACCGATGGCCGGCCGCGCCCGGAAACAGTCGAAGTCGTCGAGGTCCTGGAGCAAACTCTGCAGCAAGCCCCCGATCACCCCGGCGCGAACCACCTCTACGTCCACGCCGTCGAAGCCTCGCCCGAACCGGGCAAGGCTCTGGCTTCGGCCGACCGGCTGACCAGACTCGTGCCGGGCGCCGGGCATCTGGTCCACATGCCGGCCCACATTTACGCCCGCACCGGGCGCTGGCAGCAGGCGGCTGAAGCTAACGAGCGGGCCATCGCCGCCGATCAGCAGTACCGCGCCGTTTCGCCGCAGCAGGCCTTCTACCGCGTTTACATGGCCCACAACCATCACTTCCTCGCCTTTACGGCCATGATGGAAGGCCGCAGCGAGGTGGCGCTCGCCGCAGCTCGCGAGATGATCGCGGACATCCCGCCCGATTTCGTCGAATCGCACACGGCGCACGTCGATCCGCTCATGCCCGTACCTCTGCAAGTGCTGATGCGCTTCGGCCGCTGGCAGGAAATACTGCGTGAGCCGGCGCCGCCTGAATACATGCCGGTCGCAACCGCATACTGGCGCTTCGCGCGGGCCTCTGCGTATGCCGCGCTTGGCCAACTCGACCAGGCCGTTCAGGAGCAGGCCGCCTTCCGCCAGGCCGCCGCCGAAGTGCCGCCGGAGACGATGTTGATGATAAATCCGGCCAGCCACATGCTGGCCATCGCCGACCATGTGCTGGCCGGCGAAATCGCCTTTCGTCGCAAAGACTACGACACAGCCATCGCCGAGCTACGCACTGCCGTCGAACTCGAAGACAAGCTTATCTACATGGAGCCGCCGGAGTGGATACAGCCCGTCCGCCAGTCGCTGGGCGCCGTCCTCCTGGCCGCCGGGCGCCCGGCGGAGGCTGAAGCGGTCTACCGCGAGGACTTGCAGCGCTGGCCGAACAACGGCTGGTCGCTATACGGCCTGGCGCAAGCGTTACGGCGGCGCGGAGACGAAGCCCAGGCAGCCCAAGTCCAACAGCAGTTGGAGCAGGCGTGGTCGCGCGCCGATTATGCGCTGACTGCGAGCTGCTCGTGCGCAGCAAAGCACCCTGCCGGCCCTCGCTAATCGACTGCCATAGCCGCGGCGTTTGCGCCGCGTTCTTGCTTGGGGCGCCGGCGTTCGCCCAATATTCCGGTTCTTGCCTCCCGGCGCCAGGAGCGCGATACTGCCGGACGATGAGTCACCGGGGAGCCTACGAGCCGCCGCGGCGGAAGGGACCTGTCGATGCCTGATTATTTCATTCTCCTCGTAGTCTCATTGGGCCTGCTGGCAATCGTATCGGCCTTCGCGCTGGCCGCGATTTCCGAAAAGAAGCGTGCCACGGCCTTCGCAGAGTTTGCGGCGCATTCCGGTCTGCAACTGGCTGCGGACGCGGGCGAGGTGCTGTCGCACCTGCCGCAATTTCACCTCTTCAAACAGGGTCACAGCCGGCGCGCCAAGCATTGGCTGCGCGGGGGCCAGGGCGGCGAGGAGCTGTGGATCTTCGATTACCAACACGTCACCGGGGCGGGCAAGAACCGGCGCACGCACCGGCACACCGTGGCTGCCTTTCCGCGGCTGGCAACCGGTCTGCCCGAATTCCAGCTTCGTCCCGAGAACATCTTCCACAAGATCGGCGCCGCTTTCGGCTATCAGGACATAGACATCCAGGAACACCCGGAGTTCTCCAAGCGCTACCTGCTCCGTGGACCGGCCGAAGACGCAATTCGGCAATTCTTTACGCTGGCGCGCGTGGAAGGGTTGATGAACATGGAGCCGATGTGCATCGAGGCGGCCGAGACCGCCCTCATCATCTACCCGCCGTCCGGACGCGTCAGATCCGAAGCCCTGCCAGGTTTCATAGATCGCGTCCAGACCGTCCGCAAACTATTCGCCGAAAAAACGGTGAGCGGCGTGCGTTACCGCCTGACGTAGTGACCCGCCAAGTCGCACCTTCGTCTTGGCCGGCTCCTCTTTCACAAATGGAGCAAAGATGCTACCCCGAGTAATCATTCACACGGCCGTGAGCGCCGACGGCCGCATCGACGGTTTCACACCGGATCTCGGCACGTTTTACGGTCTGGTCGCGACCTGGAAGGAAGATGTGACGCT
>JAGPEO010000197.1:2290-7299 GCA_018056925.1 Phycisphaerae bacterium | reverse complement strand
TCAACCAGCCGCCCAGAACCTCTTGGGCCGCCAGTTGCGAGCTCATGGCGTGCAAGCGCGGCCTCTGCTGGTCGAATTCACCGCGGTAGACGGGTTTCAGGCCCTCAACCTCGACCACCGCCCACTTGAACAGCTTGGCCACGTCGTTCACCACCACCACGTGGGCCGATGCACTGGACGGGCCCGCTTCCTCGACGGCCTCGAAAATTTCGCGCGGCAACTTCTGACTGTCAGTCAGGTATTGCCCGAGCTGGTCAGAAGCGCGCGTCACCGGCTGCAGCGGCGCCGCGGGGCCCAGTTCTGTCACATAGGCGGAGGGGGCCGGAGGAGTATCGCTCAAGAACGCGGGGGCGGTCGGCTCTGCCGCCGTCAGAAGCTGCTTCAGCTCGGTCGCCTGTTCCACTGCAGCCGCCAGCCCAACGTTCCGGGCGGCTTCGGCCAATTGCCGCGCGTGTTCGCCCGCGGCGGCATGGGCCTTCATCAGCTTCAGGTCAGCGACAACCTGCTCGCGCACCTCGTCCAGCGACGCGGGCGGCGCAGACGGCTCAGCCTGCACCACGCGGAATATGTAGGGCTGGTAAGGCGTTTCCGATGGACGCCGCATTCCTACGCTGAAGTCCGTCTTTCGGGTAACCAGAACCGGGCTGGGTTCGTTCAGGCTGAGCACCGGCAGGCGCTCCTCCGGCTGCGGCGTGTACAGGCCTTTCACGCGGAAGGCCAGTTCGGAAGCGGACAATCTGTTCATCCCCTCGGAGTAGATCGGTTCGGGCGAGCCGAGCTGATCCGCAAGCTCCTTGGCCAAAAAGTCAGGGCGATCATCGAAGTACTTCTGCAGCTCCTCCTGGCTCATCAGCGGGGTCTGCTGGTAAATGACCTCGGCGCGGGTGGCAAACTGTTCACGCAAATCGCTGAATGAAACTGGCGCACCTTCGGGCTCGGGCCGGAAACCTTGCTCATCCGGGCGCTGCGTCTGCCAGGGCGCGTAGACTGTGTCGCGGACCTGGTTCATCAAACTTTGCGCTTCCAGAATGGCGCGCTCCCTGATGAAATCCTTACGGACCAGGTCCTTGGCTTCCTCAAACGTCATGGGGACCCTGGTTGGCGTTGGCGTGCTGCCGGCGGCCTGAGTCTCCGGGGTAACGGTCTTGGTGTACTTCCACGCATTCTCCTGGAAGTACTTTTCCAGTTCGCGCTGGCGGGCGTGGATTTTCGGCTCGAGGCTCTTCGGATCGATGGTCACGTACTCAATTCGCACGCGGTCGGGCAGGCGGTACCCGAATTCGATCTGGTCGTCGGTATGCCCCGGGAAACGGTCCTTGTTGGCCTCGAAAAAGGCCTGAAGCTCCTCCTCGGTCGGCTCGGCGACTCCATTGACGAAGGCCCGCGAGTCGATGACCGAAACCTGGACGTCTGCTTTCTGGGTCGCGTCGCGATAGGCCATTTCGATGCGCGGCGCACTTTCACCGATCGCATCTTCCTGGATGCCCAGCAGTTTCTGAACGGCGAGCCAGCGGCCGATCAGGTCGTACAGTCCTTCCGTACTGCGGCGGCTCGACTTTTGGATGCCCGCCAGGATGCGCTGCAACTCTTGCGGGTTCCCGGACTGCGCCAGGGCGGCCTGCACTTCTGCGCGGCCGACGCGGATGCCCATGCGCTGCGCTTCCTTCGTCAGCAGCCAGAAGTCCAATGGGTCGAACCGCATCACCGAGCTGTCGAGAGCCGATAACGCCTGCTGATCGGCCTGTGCCTGGGCCCAGTCGCCCGAGGTGATCTCGCCGTGGATGGAGGTTCCAATCACGATATCGTCCCGGCGCGAGGGTCCCGAATTGCTCCCGGGAGTGATTAGCCACGTCACCAGCAGCAACGACATGAAAACCATCAGCAAAGCGCGGCTATAACGACGGAAAAACTTCGTAAAACGCATGATCAATCCTGACAGTAGGCTGCCATACGGGCTCGCGCCATCCGGTCGCGACAGACCCGCTATAATACGCCCTCAGCCGGCCAAAACAAGGCGCGCCAGGACTGGAATTCGTCGCGGTTTTCCCCTCGCCAGGCGTTGCAGCGTCCGGCGTATTTCCTGCGGAGCTGGGGCACGGGGATGCCTGCCCCAAACGCGGCGGCCGGCAGGCGGAATGCGTTGCGGCGGGTGAGGGGGACAAACGCTATGGGTTCGCTGGATCTGTAACGTAACCGCGGCCCTGTCGCTGCGCCAGCGCACGGTAGTACGCATCCAGCAGACTTCGCAGCTCGGCCGGTACTTCCTGCTCCGGCGGTGGGGCGATGCGGCGCAGGTGGTCCTCATGCGGGCGGGCGAGGTCAACCGCCGTTCGCGCGGCGCTCGACAGGCCGCCGCCCGCCTGGACGTTTGGGTCGCCTAGTGAGAGGCGAACGCGCAAGGCCTGCAGCTCGCCGAGGCCACCCGCCCGGCGGTACTGCTCGTGCAGGCGCCGGAGCTCGGTGATGAAGGCGGCCGCCTTGTCGGCGGGCCAGCCCAAATCGACCAGCATGTTTTCCTCAACTTCCCCGCCACGATCCATCCATTCCAATAGGTCGAGCGTTTCGGTCAGGCCTTCCGCTTGCAGGGGGCCGGTCCGCGAACGCCAGTTCGGCGGCTGGGGCGCCTGCGGTAACGCGACGGTTCCATTTCCCGCCGGCGAGTCGGCGTGACCGCTGCCTGTTCCGTCGCCGGATTGCGTCGAGCCAGAGTCAGATGGCGGCCGGTCCTTATCGCCCGCGCCTTGACCGGAACCCTGACCTGGTTGGTCGCCGCCCGCTTGAGGCTGCTGCTGCGAACCCTCGCCAGCCTGATTGGATTTGTCCTCCCCCGGTTTTTCCTGGCCCCTATTTGCTGATGGAGAACCGTCAGGTTGCGGAAATTGCGGGGGCTGGGCCGTCGGTTCGCCCTGGCCGGACGCGGGTGAGGGCGCAGGTGGCGTTTGGCCGGCACGCTCCGGCGACGCGCCGCCCGCGGGGTCGGGCGCTTGAGGCTGCTGTTGCGAACCTCCGCCAGCCTGATTGGATTCGTCCTCCCCCGGTTTTTCCTGGCCCCGATTCGCTGATGGAGAACCGTCAGGTTGCGGGGGCGGGGCCGTTGGCGCGGGCGGTGTGCCTTCGGGCCGCGGAGATTGGGGGGGCTGGGCCGCCGGTTCGTCCTGGCCGGACGCGGGCGAGGGCGCAGGTGGCGTTTGGTCGGTTTGCTCCGGCGACGCGCCGCCTGCGGGTTCGGTCTGCCCGGAATTCTGTGATTCACCGCCATCCGGCCCTGCTTCCGGCTCCGGCTTCGGTATGCGACGTCCGAGGTCGCGCGCCATGCCCCCGTTCTCTTCGACAAACCGCTGGAGATCGCGTTCGAAGTCGCCTTCGTTCGAAGGGGAGGAACTCGTCGCTTCCGCACCCGTCCCTCCCGTCTTGCCTGCATCCGGACCGGCCGATCCGGCCTGATCACCGGTTTGCCCGCCCGAAGCGCCGGCGGTCGGCTGGTTGGCGGCCGGCTCGTTACCTGCTGGCCGCGATGCAGAATGCTCGTCGGGCGTGGCCTCCTCGGGTGGCGGCGGCTGGGCACTGGCGGTTTGCCGCTTGGGCAAACTTGGGCGGCCGCGGACAGCCTCGGCCGGCCTACTCAAGATGATCTCGCGGCTGCGGCCGGTCTGCGGCGCGGGCGTGCCGTCGGACCGGGTACGGCCGTCGCGGACTTCGAACCAAGCGCGCATCTGCTGGCCGGGTTTCATCGGCAGATCGGCCGTAGGGACGCGGACGCGCCCGCGATGCCCGTCCGCTTCGAGTTCCATTTTGAGTATGTTGCGCGCCAGCGCGCCCGCATCAGCCCGCACCAACTCAAACTCGGCTAAGCGGACATCGTCTTCGGCGACGGCCACGAGCGCCGCATGGCGCGTGACGTCCACCACGCCGCCGGGCATGTCGGCCTCGGCCGGCTCGACGATGGTCACGGTGGGGGCTTCATCCGGGCGGAGCGTGATCTGGTGAGCGGGCGGGTCTTTGACGGGGGCGCCCAGCCGGTCATGAAACTCAATGCGGTACTGCCCGCCTTCGACCAACACCATTGACAATGTGAAGCGGTACGGGTCGGCGGGGTCAACATTCATCCGCGTTCTGGTTTCGTGGCCGTTAGTGAGAACGAAGGTGCCGTTTTCCACGACCGTGTTGGCGAAGGCGCGGAACGTGGCACGCGTGCCGGCCAGGACCTCCAGATCCGGATTGGCCGTAATCTGAATCGGCAGTCCACTGTACGCCGGCGGTTCGAGCTCGATCTCCAGGCCGGTCAGCATCGGCACAGGCAATACTGGGATGGTGCCTGTGAGAACCGCGTCATTGGCGGTGCAGCGGTAGTGAATGTCGCGGTTCACTTCATGCGGCGCGAGCGTGAGCTGCCAATTCGCGGCCGGTTCGGTCACGGGCTTGAGCTCATAGCGCATTGCATGGTCGCCGGAGTCCGGGTCGGCGGCGAGCATCTCAAACGTAACTTGCCGAATCGAGCCGCCGCGAGCCGCAAATTCGAGTCTAAGCTCCTGCCCGGCGTGAACCGCCTCACCCGGCCGTGGCCGGACCTGTTCCAGCGTCGTGGCCGTAGGCGCGGGCCGGCTCGCACCGAAAAACCTGGCCACGGAAGGCCAGACCGGTTTGCTGGCGAGCAGGGCGTAGCCGATCCAGGCCGCCAAGACTACGGTGATCAGCGTGAGCGGCAGCCGCATCGCGCCGGATTCACCGATGCGCGTCGGCCAGTGCTCGGACAGGTCGGCGGCGGCCTGCTCAGCGGCCGCGGTGCTGGCGTAAGCGGCGCGTGGCTGGCGCTGCAAGAGGACGGCATTGACGATCGAGTTGTGATCGATTCCGCTGGCGCGTTCGAGGGCGCGGGCCGCGTAGAGCGGGTTCAGCCGGCGCCGGAAAGTCAGCACGAGCAGGGCCAGGCAGCTCAGGCCGAGGAACCAGCACCAGCACCGGGCGAACAGCAGGGCAGTGGAGCGCGAAAGCCCGGCCGGATGAGAATG
>JAGPEO010000197.1:0-2190 GCA_018056925.1 Phycisphaerae bacterium | reverse complement strand
CTCTTCTGCCGCTGCCCGGCCGGGCGCTACAGCGACGATTACGACACCGAGATTTTGCGGCATATGCGGCCGACGCTGTCGGAATTGGGCGAGTACGACGGCACGGCTTTGATGGAAAAAAAGACCCGCAAAAACATCTATTATCGCATCCACCATAGTACGGTTTGCACGTACGAGTTTGACGACACCCCGCCGTTTCTGATCGACGACGACGCACTCGACATCACGCTCGAATTGTGTCTCTTGTTCGACCTGAATATCGTCAGCGAGCTTCACATAGCGCGCAAGCAATACCTGGACGGCTCCATTCCGGCCGGGTTTCAGCGCACCGGCATTGTGGGCGTGACCGGGGCGCTTCCGTACGGCGACCGGACGATCGGGATTCGCCAGCTATCGATAGAAGAGGATGCCTGCCGCGAGGTTTCGGACGTCGGGCACGATCGCGTCTACCTGACCGATCGCCTGGGCATGCCGCTGATCGAAGTCGTGACCGAGCCGGACATGTGTACGCCGGATGAGGCGGCCGACGTTTGCCAACTGATTCGACGGATTTGCCGCAGCACGGGGAAGGTGCGCACCGGCTATGGCGCGGCGCGGCAGGACGTGAACGTCAGCGTGGCGGGCGGGACGCGGGTTGAGATCAAGGGTGTACCGCAGATTTGGCGGATTCCGCGGCTGGTCTACAACGAGGCTCATCGGCAGTGTGCCTTGCTCGAGATTCGCGAGGAACTCCGGCGGCGCGGCGTTACTCCGGAGACGTTCCAGTACTCGGCGCATGACGTCACACGCCTGACCGAGCGCGTGCAGTGGGAACCGGTGCGCGCGGCGGTCGAGGCCGGCTTGCGCGTCAAATGCGTGGTACTGAAACGCTTCGGCGGGCTGCTTAATACGGTCACGCAGGAGCGCACCACGTTCGCCAAAGAATTCGCCGACCGCGTACGCGTCATCGCCTGCCTGACGCGACTGCCAAACATAACGCACTCAGACACGGCAACTGAAGCTCTGGCGGCGCGCGACTGGGAGAATTTGCGCAAACGCACCCGGGCGGCCGCCGACGATGCACTGCTGCTGGTCTGGGGCAGCGAAGAAGACACGGAAACAGCCTGTAATGAAATCGCCATCCGGGCGCGCGAGGCGACGCTGGGCGTGCCGTCGGACACGCGTCAGCCGCTGAAGGACGGCACGACCGGCTTTGAACGCGTGTTGCCGGGGGCCGCCCGGATGTACCCTGATACGGACCTGCCGCCGCTGGCGATTTCAGCGCAGCGCGTGGCGCGCATACGGGCCGGTTTACCAGAGCGCGTCTGGAACCGCGAACAGCGGTTACGTGAGTTGGGGGTGCCGGGCGACACGCTGGTGCCGTTGCTTACATCCCGGCATGGGGAGCTGTTTTTCAGACTGGTGCGCGATCTCAAGGTTGATGCGAAGCTGGCGGCCGTGGTTTTAGTACAGCGGCTGAAGGCTTGGCGCCGCGCCGGGCTGGACGTGAACGACTTGAGCGACGCAGACATATATGCGGCGTTCGAGGCCTATGCCAACCGGCGGCTGACGCGCGAGGGGCTGCTGGACGTCCTGGAGTACGTGCTGGGGAACCACTTCGCGCCTTGCGATTCGGCCGCGCGCGTGCAGGCGGCCATGAGCGCGCTAGGGTACGGGCACGTTTCGGAAACCGATCCCAGTGCGCTGGTTTCCAGCACGGTGAATGGGCTGGAACCGTCGCAGTTCGCGAACGCTGACGACATGCAGCGTTACGCAATGGGCGTGCTGATGCGCGATCTGCGCGGGCGCGTGGAAGGCCGGCAGGTAGCGGAGTTGGTCAGCGCCGCGCTGCGCCAGAAGTCGCGCGCGATGGCCAAGGTGGATCAAGGCTGAGGCCGGCAGAGGCGCGCTCCCATCATGAGCTGACGACCCGGACCGCCGCGGTCCGGCTCTGCTTATACAATTCAGGCGAGGTGCGCTATGGACTTCACACTCGACCGCATTCTCTGGCCGACCGATTTCTCGGAGCTGTCACTTAAGGCGGGGCGCTACGCCTATGCCCTGAAACGGCACTTCGGCGCGCAACTGCACGTGGTGCACGTGATCCCTCCGATCATGACCGCCGACTTCTCAGTCGCCTTGCCGGCGACGCTGCCGGTGACGGCCGCTGACCCCGAAACGATTCAAGCCTGCCGCAAGGGGCTTCAGCGG
>JAGPEO010000196.1 GCA_018056925.1 Phycisphaerae bacterium | reverse complement strand
ACTGCGATATCAATAGCCCGGAGGCCAGTGCGGGGCCGGCTCCGCAGTCCGGCCGGAAAATGGCCGGCAGCTTTGCCTGCATGGGCGCACTCAGTTTCTACCCGACCAAGAATTTGGGCGCATTAGGCGACGCCGGCGCGGTCCTGACCGATGACTCCAGACTGGACGAAATCCTGCGCAAACTGCGCGTTCACGGCAGCGGCCATACATACTATCACGACCGCATCGGCGGCAACTTCCGCATTGATGCAATCCAGGCCGCCTTGTTGACAATCAAGCTCAAGCACCTCGAAACCTGGACGGAGCAACGCATTGCCCGCGCGGCGCGCTATACCCAGCTATTGGAAGCCGCCGGCCTGGTACCCGAACACGTGCGCCCACCAACAGTTCTCCGCGGCCGGCACGTCTATCACCAGTACGTGATCCGCGCCCAGCGGCGCGACGAATTGGCGGAATTCCTGAAACAGCGCAAGATCGGCTGCGGCGTGTACTATCCTCTGCCACTGCACTTGCAGACCTGCTTCAAGCACCTCGGCTATAAGCCGGGCGACTTCCCAGTGGCCGAAGCCGCGGCCCGCGAAGTACTCGCGCTGCCCATCTATCCCGAACTGACGGAAGAGCAGCAGAGAGCGGTCGTGGAAGGAATCGCGAAGTTCTACGGCCGAGGCGCATAGGCGCATAGGCGCATAGGCGCGTAGGCGCATAGGTGCATGGGCGGATGGGTGGATGAGTGGATGAGTGGGTGCCATGCCCAAGCTGTAAGCGCGGGCATGCCCCTTTAACGGCGTCAAGTGCGGATGGTTGACGACGTCAGGCCGCGGTTTCTGCACTGCTGAAGCGCCTGCTTCAGCAGTGGCACACACAGCACACACAGCGCACTAAAGAGCCGGCGCTCGGTATGCGAGCATTGCCGATAGCAAGTGGACCAGGCCGACCACTACCGGAAAGGCCGTCAACGCGACCGCCCAGTACGCCAGCCGCTGGCCCATAGTTGGATTTCGACGGCCGACGGTTTCGCAGATGAGAACGACGATGACCAGCAGCGCGAATTTGTACACCACCACGCCCACGCGGTCATAGTTGCGAATCACCCAGTCCGCGATGACGTTCAACTCCTGCCCGCCCGCCCGCAGAATCGTCCAGGTGATGATGATGTCGAGCGACGATAACAAAATGTACAGCAGGTACGCGTAGGGGTACAACAGCGCATCGCGCCACGACCGGCCGCGCTCAGGTTCTTGATTCGAGTCGATGTTGACGAAGGCGCTCTCCACGCGACACACACCTGCAACCCTCCATATCCGGCCCCGGTTGGGGCGGGATAGGACGGCCGTCTTCCTCAACCAGAAATCCTGTCCTGCCCGCCGAAAAAGTCAACTTTCACTTCCGTTGGCCCGTTGGCAAGCTCGCCCGCCGTTGGACGTCAGGACGGCGGCTGATTATCATAATAGCATCGCAGCCAACGTTGCGAACGGCACATGAAAAGTGCTTCCATTTGAGCGCCGTGCCTTGCGGCGGGGTGAGGCCGGGGGCCACGGCCGGTTCATCAGGCAGAAGGAGCACGCAGATGGAATTCCGCGTATTGGGGCGAAATGGGCCGGAGGTTTCCGCCATCGGTCTGGGCTGCATGGCCATGTCGGAGTTCTACGGCCCGCACGACGACGAGCAGTCGGTCAACACCATTCGGCGCGCCTTGGACCTGGGGGTGAATTTCCTGGATACGGCCGACGTGTACGGGCGCGGGCACAATGAGGAGTTGGTGGGCCGGGCCATTCGCGGGCGGCGCAACCGCGTGATACTGGCGAGCAAGTTCGGCATTGTGCGCAGCGCAGACCCGGAGGCGCGCGGCGTCAGCGGCCATCCCAAGTACGTGAAGGCTTGCTGCGACGCTTCGCTGAAGCGATTGGGGGTGGACACGATCGACGTTTACTACCAGCACCGCGTCGATCCGCAGGTGCCGATTGAGGACACCGTCGGGGCCATGGCCGAGTTGGTGCAGGCCGGCAAAGTACGATTCCTGGGGCTGTCGGAAGCGGGGGCGGAGACGTTGCGGCGTGCCGCGGCGGTTCATCCGATCACGGCCTTGCAGTCGGAGTATTCGCTGTGGACGCGCGACGTGGAGCAGGAAATCCTGAAGACCTGTCGCGAACTTGGCGTGGGTTTTGTCGCTTATTCACCGCTGGGGCGCGGCTTTCTGGCCGGGCAGGTGCGCCGGCTTGAGGATCTCGCGGAGAATGATTGGCGGCGTTTCAACCCGCGCTTCGCGCGTGAGAACTTCAGCCGCAATCTGGCGCTGGTACAGCAGTTGGAGGAGTTCGCCGCGGGGAAGGGCTGCACATCGGCGCAGGTGGCGCTGGCCTGGCTGCTGGCGCGCGGCAAGGACATCGTTCCGATTCCCGGCACACGCCGCATTCAGCGCCTGGAAGAGAACATTCGCGCGCTGGAGGTCCAACTTACTCCCGGCGACATGCAGCGTCTGGATGAGCTGTTCCAGCCGGGCGCGGCCGCGGGCACGCGCTATCCGGAGGCAATGATGGCGCTGCTCAACAAGTAAGCGCCGGGCCTCGTGTGCCGATACAAAAAAACGCGGCCCCGCCGAGCGCCGCTCGACCGGGCCGCGCCTTTTAGCTCACGTATATATAACCTAGAACGTGAAGTCCTTCTCGGTCAGACCGGGGTTCAAGTGGATGTCGGTAAAGACGTACCGGCCGAGCAGTTGCGCGCCGCCCTCGTCGGCAAAAGATTCAACCGCCACGGGCAGCAGCCACTGCTGATCAATGTGCAGAACCATGCGCGCGTCGGGGAAGACACCCTTCTCGCCCGTGTACGGCAGCTTGCGCACCAACACGAACGTGGGACGGTCGTCCACCTCGCCGGCGCCGGCGAACTTCAGGTCCAGCACGCCCCGCTCGCGCGCCAGGTTGTTTATCTGCGAAAGCATTTCGAACATCGCCCCGAAGCCGCATTCGTCGATCGTGCGCCGGCTGGCGTTGCGCGCCCGCTCACTGTGTATCGGTATGTAAAGGTCTTTCACAAACAGCCGCACCACCGAGCCGGCGGGTTCGACGCGTGCCATGAGGTTGCCGCGGTCGTCGGTGAAGCGTGGGTCCTCGGGCATGAACAGGGCCCGCTTGGCATCGCTCGCGTTCTCGCGCCAGATCATGTAAACGGAGCGCGGTTCTTTGCGGAAGCGCACCTCGATTTCTTGGACGTCGCTGAGGCCCCCCGGCAACCGCTCTTGCTTCACCAGCACGCAGTGATAGTCATTGATCTCGTTCTGATAGCGCTCGTGACCCATTCGGGCCAAGGCCATGGGATCAGTCTGCGCCAGCAACCAAAGCGAACTGTCGCTGCTCGCGCACAGCCCCGAAATCCCCTCTTTCTGAATGGGCCCCAACATTGCCGCCGGCACGGCGTCTCGGCCCGCCGCGCGCTGCGGTGCATGTGCCAAAAACCAAACCAGCAGCGGCCCAACGGCCACGAATCCGGCTGTCGCGTACAGCACCCCGCGGCGGGCAGTCTTCATTGGTAGCTCCATACTGCAAGCGGCTCAGCCCATTCTGCCGCAAAGGGGCGTCGTCGTTGTCGCGCCCGGATTTCAGGCTTACTTCCGAGCCTCCGGGGGTGCTCGCCGCGCCGAGGTCCCGTTAATTATACGGGGTTGTACCTGCCAAACAAGCCGAGGTTGCAGTGAAGGATGCAAATTAACCGCTACCACGTCCCAAATGCCGCGCCCAATCCCGCAGTGCGGCCGAGAATTCCAACAGATTTGGTTCGAATTCAAGGGTGTGGGCGGCGTCGGGAAAGCGCACCACCCGCGCCGTCCTGCAGATGCTGCGCACCCAGAGTTCGGTAATCGTATTTCGAATGATGCGCTCGCGCCCGGCCAGAAGCAGCGTTACTTGAGATCCCAGCGCTCCCGCTTTCAACCCTCGCACGAGCTTGTTGAGCTGCCGCGAGTGCCACATAAAACGGGCCGTGACGCGCCTCAGGCGAATCGGATCGGATTGGATGTACTCTCGGCCGGACGGGTTGTCCGTGAACAGAGCCGGGTCATCCAGGGGAATTTCGAACGACCGCCCGCCGCCCGCCAGCAGCGCCAACCCCACCCCGAGCTTGGCTAAGACCGACAGGTCGACGGCCGGAAAAAAACCAGGTGCGATCAGCAGGACGGCCCCGGCGATGTTCGGCCGGCGCGCCGCCCACGCCGCCGCCAGTTGTCCGCCCCAGCTCACACCAACGAGCGGAAAGCGCGTCGCGCCGAACTCACGGCCTGCCCAGGCGGCGTATTCATCGATGTCTTGCAGCCAGCGCTCGACCGAGGGCGCGTCACCCCGGGCAACCTGGTTCAGCCCGCTGCCACGCCGATCGACCAGCAGCACGCCCGCCCCGCTTTCGCCCAACAACGAAGCGGACCACTCGAACCAGCCGCCGTGCGACTGGATGCCGTGAAAATAAAGAATAACGCCGGCCGCCGGATTGCGCGGCGGCCACACCCGGCCCCGCAGCTCGTACCCATCGCTCATTTTCCAGGACTGAATTTGAGGCGTAATCGACGGGCGCCGCATGGCTTTGGCTCAGAGTTCGTCTTGCGCCAGCATGGAGAACCCCTTGTGAGCCAGCACCCGCATGGCCTGCGGCAGATTATCGACCTGAATCACCAGCGCGGGTTTTTGCTCGTCCCCCGCCCAGGCGGTGTAAACGTAGTTGATGTTCACTTCGGCGGAAATCAGCGCCGCGCAGACCGTCATGATGGCGCGCTTGCCGGCCGGCAGTTCCACCACCAGCACCTCGCTTTCGGTGCAGGCGAAGCCGGCCTCCGAACACATACGGTCGGCCGCGTCCGGGTCGTCCACCAGCATGCGAACGATAGCGCAATCCACCTTCCCCTCGACCGAAAGTCCGAGAATACGGATCGGCTCCGCCTCCAACAGCCGCGTGATGCGCAACAACTGCCCCAGCCGGTTTTCGAGGAAAATGTTGAGCTGCCGGCACCCGTGGTACTCAGCCCCCTCGGCCGTTTCAAATGGTTTCACGCCGCTCATACGGTCCCCGACAGTTCAGAAAACCCGGTACTGACCACGCGCGCAAATCCTAGGGTAGCTTTGCCAAACGCGTCTGTACAGGCCAAAATCATAAATCGGATTGCCTGATGCGGCTCGCCCTTGCTGAGATTCTATTCGCCCAACCGGCCCTGCTTGGCGGAATTGCGCTGGCGGCTGTGCCAATCGTAATCCACCTGCTCTTGCGGCCGCGCCCGCGCCGCACACGCTTTCCCGCCATTGTGCTGCTGCGCCGGGTGGTCCTCACCGGGCAGCGCTCCAGCCGATTCCAAAACCTGATGCTGATGCTGGTGCGCGCGGCGTTCCTGGCTCTGCTGGCGCTGCTGCTGGCCGCTCCGGTGCGCACTGACGGCGCGGTCGACTTCGTCGGTCCTGATCCGCTGCTATGCGCGGTCGTCCTGGACGAGTCAGCCAGTATGAACTACCGCGTGGACGGCGCCACTACACGCCTCGACCTTTCGCGCGCCGCCGCGACGGACTTCGTGCATCAGTCGGCTACCTGGCCGGAAGGTTCAGCACTCGTCGTGCTCACCAGCGCCATGCCCGAAGAAACCCTTCCCGAACCGGGCAACGATCGCCCCGCGCTGCTGGCACGCCTCGAAGGCGCCGGCCTACGCGACAGCGCCAAACCACTCGGCACCGCCATCTCCGCCGCCGCCCAAGTGCTTAGAACGGCACAACAGCCCGTACGGCGCCTCGTGGTCTTCTCGGATGGTGCGGCCGCGGCGTGGCGCGACGTCAATCCAGCAGCCTTGGCCGGCATTGAGAATTTAGCCGTACGCGTCGTCACCAGCGGCGGGCAGCCCCAGAGCAATCTGGCGCTCACGTCCGCCGAGGGACCGCAGCGGCTGCAACCCGCCACGGCCAGAATCCCCGTACGGGCGGCGATCACGGCGGAGGGCGTGGATACCGAATGTTGGCTCACGGTGCACGCCGCCGGGCAGAAGCTGCATCGAGTCGGGCCGGTACAGGTCCACGCCGGCTCGCTCAAGCACGTGGAATTCGATCTGCCGCCTCTGCCGCCCGGCCCGCACTTGCTCACGTTCGAGCTGGAGCCGGCCGACCGCCTAGACTTCGACCAGCAGCGGTTCGTAGCCGTTCAGACGGCTGAGCCGCCGGTCGTGTGGTTGATCGGGGCCGGTGACACGGATAATGACCTATCGGCGGTGATCTACCGCAATCTGTTGGCGCCCGAAGTGCTCAGCGCCGAGCAGCAGCGCGTCAAGTTGCTAAATTTGTCTGGGGAGCAACTGGCGGCCGGCAGCGGACGATCGCCGAGCGCGGCGGGCGAGGCAGCGGATAGCGATTCGCAGCCGGTCCTGGCCGTCGTGCTCTCCAATGCGGATCTGTCGCGTGAAGCTCAAGCGGTTCTGCTGCGACAGCTCGAGCGTGGAATGACCGTTGTGCTCGCGCCGGCCTCGACTAGCGGCGAGTGCGACTGGCCCGGGCTGCGCCAACTGCTGAGCGATGATTTGCCGGCCGATGAGGAACTTTCCGAGCCCACCTCATTCGTCTGGAAGCCGGAGTCAGAGTTTGCCGGCCATTCCGAGTTGATTGAGCTGTCACGTTGTGGTGTTTTACGGCGTCTACGGCTGGGGGAATTGCAGAAAGA
Source organism: Phycisphaerae bacterium (assembly GCA_018056925.1). GTDB lineage: Bacteria > Planctomycetota > Phycisphaerae > UBA1845 > Fen-1342 > JAAYXS01. The sequence goes on along the minus strand of JAGPEO010000196.1, from coordinate 628 downwards.
GGTCGAGGTTCACGCACAGTATGCGGACGAGCGGCCGGCCGTCGTTTCTCGCCGGCGCGGCTCGGGGCGCCTGTTTCTACTTACCACCGCGCCGGATCCGCAGTGGAGCGACCTGGGGATTCGGGCGGCCGGGCTGTTAAGCTGGCTGCACCTGCTGGTTGACGAGGCGCTCGGTCCGCCAGATGCCGTCGCCGACTTCGCGCTGGGCGAGCCGGCCCGCAACTCCTTTCCTACGCTGCCGGCCGGCGGTTTGATTCGCGTCGCACCGCAGGGCGCGAGAAACGCGAAGCCCGAATGGATCAGGTTAAAGAACCAGGCCCCGGAACAGTTCTGGCCGACCGACAAGGCCGGTGCATACGCGCTCGAGCCGGCCGGCGCCGGCCACCTGGCGGCGGCCTACACCGTCAACTGGCCGATCGAAGAGAGTGTCCTGGCGCCGATCACGGCGGCGAAACTCGAGCAGGCATTGGGAGTGAAAGACGTGCGGCTCGAGTCGACCGACAGCGCTTCGGCAGAGCGGCTCGGACTGTGGGCGCGTCTGTTCAACATCCGCGACCTGCGCAAAGTCCTGGCAGTATTGATCCTAATCCTATTTGTCGGCGAGTTGCTGCTATTCAGACGCCTGGCC
>JAGPEO010000195.1 GCA_018056925.1 Phycisphaerae bacterium | reverse complement strand
CCCTCGGGCGAGGGCGTCCAGCGAACGGTTTGGAGTGGCGGATAGCGGCGTGCCAAATCGCAGATATCGCGCACCACGATCTGGCTATCGTCCCAGCGATTCCAGTATTGCAGGTCGTCTTCGACGGGGGCCCCCAGGTGCATACGCAAAGCGTGTTGGGCCAATCTTGGCGCTATTGGCGGGCCCATGCTTCCGGCCACCAGCCAGGGCAAATCGGTAATCACCAATTCGCCGCGCCCGAGTGCGGCGGCCGCCGACAGGACGTGACCGGTTTGGCGCGGGCTGGGGGTTTCGCTGGCCAAGAGCGTGGCCAGCGCCAGTTCGTCAGCCAGACGCCGCCAGGCGCGGTTGGCTCGCAACGCGCGTACGCAAAATCCGCCGGCCGGCGTCAGGGCGCCGTAAGGAAATACATCCTGCAATGCGAAGCCGCGCGTCTGCACATCGGCGTATTCGACCCGGGCCGACATGAGGCCATGTTGCGCCTCATCGGTGAAAAGCTCCAACCCGCGCACGCCCGCCCGGCTCAGGAGTTTCCCGGCGGTTTCGAGATCCACGAGCAGCCAACAGCGGTCGGCCAGGCGCAGCAAATCCTCCCAGGTCAGGCCCAGGCCGTCGACCCAGGCTGGATCGAGCACGCACGCGGCCTGATTGGCCTGATGGGCCAGTGCGCCGCGCGAGCGCGGGCGCACGTGAGTGACGGCCAGCTCCGGGACAGCGCTGGCAAGTTCGGCCAGGGAAGCAGGCAACAGCACGCGCTGGATAGGAAACGGCGGGCGATAGGTGTTCCAGCGCGGCACGTTGGCCAGCGGGTGACATTTCGGATCGCGTTCCGCGACCGCGTGAAACGTCACTTCGCCCAGGACGTTGGCTGACGCGGCCCGCGGCACGAGTATTTGCAGATGCGTTGCGTTTTCGGGCGTCTGAATCCAACCCAGCAACTCTCCGTCGTGGCCGTTCCTGGCGTGCAGCGCCAGCCTGCGCTGCGCGAGTTCGCGCCCGTCCTGCAGGAACCTGATCGCGAACTCAGCCAACACCGGCCGCATTCCATCTGCGGCGGTACCGCGCGCCAGATAGCACTGGTCGCGTTTGCAACGGACCGGATTCGAGACCAGCAATTCTCCGACGCGTTCCCAATGCCAGCCGCGCGTGAGCCCAGCCCCCGGCCTCAATCCGCCGCGTGGGCCGGATAGGTTGCCTGCATTACCGCTCATCCATCAATCCAGCGTTGTGTAGTATGTGGTAGGCTATGCAATTTCCTGAACGTCTGCGCCGCGTTCGGCGCGGTCGTCTATTATCATGATCATTCGCGCCGCGCCAACGGAGCCGAGCCGGGGCGTGTCGGGGATTATGCGATGCAGAATGACAAAAATGCCAAGAACGGGAGCGAAGCCGGCTCGCCATGGCGCGTCAGGCGTGTCACCCCGGTGAGTGCGGATTGCCCTGGCTCGCGCGTTACGCTCGGATCCAGCGCGGTTCGCGCCGGCTAATGAGGAATTCGTGAGCGATTCGCCCCTTTCGCCCGAAGCACCGCAACCGGAGGTCGTCTTTGCACGGCCGGTGGAAATGCCGCCCGGCGCTCTCCCAGGCCGCTTGCCTGGCGGCGCCGTGCGCGCCCGCGCAGTGTCCGCCGCCCAGACGCCCGCATCCGCGACCTGCCTGACGCTGCCGGGGCTTCCTCTCCGCGCGGCCGTTGTCGATTTCTTGCTCTTGCTGCTGGTTGCCGCGGTCGCGCTGGGGGGACCGAGTATCGTGGTAGGCACGTGGATGGCGGCGACCGGGCGAGAGCTGCCCGATCAGCCCACTTTCCGCATGATGATGAGCCAGCAACTGTTCCAGGTGATCCTGAGCATTGGGCTGCTCTCTTTTCTGCTATGGCGCCGCAACCTCCCGTCATGCGCGTTCGGAGTGCAAGCACACATGCCGGGGCAACAGTTGTTGTGGGGCGCCGCCGGCCTGGGGGTGGCGTACGGCTGGATGATATTTAGCGTGATCGTGATCAGCGCCGTGTTACAACTGTTCCCCGGGCTCCAATCCGACCTTACCAAGCGCCAGGATCTGATAGAGCTGCTGCCCGATACTCTCGGAAAAGTGATCATACTGATGATCCCCGTGGCCGTCAGCGAGGAGATTCTCTTCCGCGGGCTGATGCTGCCGTACTTGCGTCGCATCACGGGCTATTGGTGGTCGGCGGTTTTGATCTCGACCGTAATATTCGCGGTTCTCCACTTTCAGCAGGGCATCCTGGGGATCCTCCAAATCTCGGGTGTGGCGGTGGTTTTCGCGCTAATCTTCATCTATTCGCGCAGCCTGCTGGCTGCCATCGTGGCGCACTTCGCCTTCGACGTGGGGCAGATGCTTCTGGTCATGCTGTCAAAGGACATGCTGAAGAGCTACGGCTTGGAATGAGTTAGGCCGCGAACCAGCGCACCAAGGCCACGAAGATTCCCAGCGCCAGCACGCCGGCCGCTACAAGACGCCGCCCCGCTCCGCGCCGTCTCTCCACTGGGCGAGTGACCGCGGGGAGTTCGCCGGCTCTCACCCAGTCGGCCGCAAAATCGTCATCTGCGAACTGCACCTCTGCGATCAGCAGATGCGCCTGGAAGTCGGACAGGCCGAGTTGCCGGGCCTCTTGCAGTATGTGCTGGCGGCGGGAATAGCGCAGCAAGCCATCCTCCAGCGACGCGGCGATCAGCATTTTGAGGGCCGCGATCTGGTCGGCGGCAGCACCGCGCAGGCGCAGGGCGCGCTCCTGGCCCTGAGGGTCGTGCAGAGCGGCGTAGGCCAGGTGCAGTTCGTCCAGGCGTTGGCACACCGCATCGTGCAGGGCCGGCTCGTTGAGCTGTGCCAGCAGCCGGGCGCGCTCGCTGTGAAAGCGGCGGGCGATTTCCGGCCCGGAGTAGCGGCCCGGCGTCAGTCCGAGAATGGCGAAGTAGTCTTTGCCCATGCCTCCTCCACGCTCCGTAACAACCATACCGCGGCCGAATGCAAAGGCAATGAAAACCTGCCGGCGCGGCCGATGGTTGCCTTTCACGCGTGCCCGGGCGCGGTTTCTCTGCCGGCGGACCAGCTTTTATGGGTCGCCCCGTTCGCCCTTCCAGCATCGACAAACTGCGCGTCATAACCGGCGCGGCACCTTCCGCCGGTTTCACGGCCCGGGACCAGGCAAAAAACCCAGCGGCGCCGGCAGCGCAAGGCAAAACGCCGCCATTACGCGACCCAGGCCGCGCCGGCGGCGTTCTCGCTTGGCTGAAAACGGCTTGAGGCCCGCGGTGACGCTTACCGCTCGAAAGCCTCGTGCGCAACCGAACCGTTGTACGGGTTAATCAGGTTGTAGCAGGGAGTGCCGTACAGATTATCACAACGCATATGCCCGACCGTGCCATAACCCTGCGGGCATGGCATGCTGCGGCAGTCCCATTGAGTATAGGAAGCGGGCTGATTATGCCAGCCCGGGTTTCCGTAGCCGGGCCAAGCGCTGCTCGGGTAATAGCTGCCGCGGTAATAGTCCTGCTGTCCGTACCCGGAGTAGCCGTAGGGCTGTTGACTGCGTTGTCTCCAGACGCCCTGTTGACTCCAGTCCGGCTGGTTGTAGCGGTTCTGCCAGCTATACCAGTCGGGCTGCCCGGAGTATCCGCCGCTCGGCTGGCCGCTCGGATAGCCCGGATAATAGCCGCCACGAAAGCCTTGGCCAGATTGGCCAGAATGGTATTGCATTCCCTGATACTGAGGATAACCGGTGTACGTATAGGGGCTGCTGTATTGCGTCCCACGAAATTGGCCATACTGGCCGGTCTGTCCGTACATGCCGCCCTGCCAATACCCGCGCTGGCCCCCGCCATAGCTCCATTCTGGGATGTACGGGCTGCCGTAGCTGCCAAACTGCCCGTAGCCGAAATCGGGGACGTATTGGCTGCCGTATGCGCCCGACTGGCCTTGATAGGCCCCCATCTGGCCGCCATACATAGCGCCCGGTTGGTATTGGGCGCCGTACTGCCCGCCGGTGTAACCGTATTGCCCGCCGGTGTGACCGTACTGGCCGGGGTGCCCCGGCTCAGCGCCCATCTGGCCGTACTGACCTGTGGTCCACTGGCTGCCGCCGGACTGTCCCGCGCTGCCCGTTTGAGCCAGCGCAAGCGGAACGGCTAACAGTGCGACAACCACGACACCGATGTCAAAGCAACGTTTCATCATCTCAGTCTCCAGTTCAAACGGAACCATTGCGAACCGAAGCGGACAGGGACCGTCCCCAACGGCTGGGTTCGCCGAAGGCCCGAATGATGGTTCAATAACTCGGGTTTCTTAATCCCGACTAACTAGCTGGTGAATTGGTATAAATGAGACTCGGCCAAGTGGATAATGAGGCGACTTTTCACTTCACCAGCACGCCCGTCGCCCACGTGCTCGGGTCGGCGTTCCAGCCCAGTTCATCGTCAACCGTCAGATGCTGGCTGCCAAGTTGCGTGTCTTTCACCTTGTAGAAGAATCCGATGCGCGGGTGCTCAGACGGGTTCCAGCCGCTGAGACTGCTTGCGGGTATCGCGACTTCAACTGACCAGCCGCGGCGGGCGGTGCGGGCGGCGAGCTGAATTTGCGCCAGGTCGACCGCGGGCGGCGGCTCCTTGGCGCGACTCATGCGGTGCAGGCCGATGACCGGCTGATTACGGCGCGGGCCGCCGCCGGTGGGCAGGACGTAAAAGAAATGGCAGAAGCGCGTGGCTCGCTTCGCGTCACGTGTGTCGCGCGTGTCGATGCAAATGCGGACGCCGTCCAGTTTCCACCATTGGGTCTGGTCGCAGCGTAGCGGACCCCATCTTTCCGGAACGTCAAACGCGACCATGAAATGATCGGCGTTCCAAGCGCAGTACACGTCCGCGAAAGGCGGCTGGTCCTCCATTTCCACCAGCGCCGGAACCAAAAAGTGCGGGCCCCATTTGGAGACGTCGCCATCAATCACCGGCGTACGCGCCCGGTAATGAATCGGGAACTCAAACTGAAAGAACGCCCGCCGGCAAATCGCCTCAATCATCTCAACAGCCCTGTGACGTTACAGCCGCGCATTCTTGTGCTCATTTCTGTTTTGGGCCGCCGCGCCGCTGTGATTCGAGGTACGCCCGGGCTGCGTCACGAATGAACTTGCGAAAGCCCGGTGTGTCGATTTCCTGCTTGTCGTGTACGTAGATGACCACAGCCTCGCCGCCCCGCAGGCGCGGGCGAATATCAACGCGCGACCAGTCGCCGTAGGTTTCCAGGTCGCCGCGCTCATCCAGCGTTTTCAGGCCGAGCTGCCGTTCGAGGGCGCGCCGCTCAAACGTGCCCGGCGGCACAAGGAAGCACAACTGCAGCAGCCATTCGTCGCCAGTGAGGGCGTGCAGGAACCAGTTTTCCGCGCCGTCAGCGGTAATCTCGACGCTGGCGCGTTCATTCCAATTTGTCGGGGCAAAGCCGCCGTTTTCCTGCACGAGGTCGATCACGTACTCCAGCGCGGCGGCCTCCCAATGCTTCGGCTTGCCCTCGCGGCTGGTGCGCTGCTCGAGGTGCCACTTGCGCCCATCGATCTGCCAGGGCAGGCGCGCCTCGCGCCCGAGGCGCCCGAAGCCGGCCTTGGCGACCTCCATTTCGCGCCGGGCATGGGCCTTGGGGTCGTAAGGCGTGCGCGGCTCATACGGGCCGAGCGCGAGCACCGGCGCCAGCGCGGCCGCGGTGTGGCAGACGAAGTCAGAAGGGGGAAGTAGGAAGTTGCGAGTTTCGCGGCCGAGCGGCTGCTTCCCGCGTTTGCTGAGCGCCGCTGATTTCCGCCCTCTGACTGAGTTCTGACTGCTCAGTTCTGATTTTCTCGCGACTTCCTCCGGGGTGCCCATCGCGACAATCCATCCGCCGCCTTCGCCGGCCTCCGGGCCGAGATCGATGATCCAATCCGCACACTTGATTACGTCCAGGTTGTGCTCGACCACCAGCACCGTGTTGCCCAGGTCGACCAGCCGGTGAATGACGCTCAGCAGCTTGCGTACGTCGTCGAAGTGCAGCCCGGTCGTCGGTTCATCGAGAATGTAGAACGTGCGGCCGGTGTCCGGTTTGCCGAGTTCGGCGGCCAGCTTGACGCGCTGCGCCTCGCCGCCTGAGAGCGTGGGCGCCGGCTGGCCGAGTTGGACATAGTCCAGCCCGACGTCCGCCAGCGTCTGAAGCATGCGGCGGACCTTGGGCACGTTGGCGAACAGCTCCAGCGCCTCGGCGACCCGCATTTCGAGCACGTCGGCGATCGACTTGCCTTTGAACTTCACTTCCAGCGTTTCGGGGTTGTAGCGGCGGCCGTGACACGTTTCGCAATCGACCCATACGTCCGCCATGAAGTGCATTTCGATGCACTTCTGCCCGTAACCTTCGCAGGCTTCGCAACGGCCGCCGGGGCGGTTGAAGCTGAAGCGGTTGGCGTTGTAGCCACGAACTTTGCTGTCGGGCAGGCGCGCGAACAGCTCGCGGATCCAGTCGAACGCGCCCGTGTAGGTGGCCGGGTTGCTGGAGGGGGTCGAGCCGATGGGCGATTGGTCGACGTTGATGACTTTGTCGAGGTTTTCAACGCCTTCGATCTCGTCGTGCTCGCCGGCCGTCATCGTGGCGCGCTGCAGCTTTATGGCCAGCGCGGGCCAGAGAATGTCGTTGACCAGGGAACTCTTGCCCGAGCCCGAGACGCCGGTGACGCACGTGAAGCGGCCCAGCGGAATGGGGACGTCGATGTTCTTCAGATTGTTCTGCCGTGCGCCGCGCACCAGCAGAACGGAGCCGGCTTGCGTGGAGGCGGGCGCCGTGCCCATGGTGTTGGACTTGCGGCGGGTCTTTTGTACATGGTGCGGTCCGTCCGCCTTTGGTCGCGCCAGTTCGATCTTGACCGGCCGCCGATTGGTGGGGACGGGTATGGCACACTGTCCGGACAGGTATGCGCGGGTGAGTGATTCGTGGAATTGGTTGGCGTCCGGTGGGGCGGAGGCGTTTTGTTGAGGTTGCGGCGTATTCACGGAGGCATGCCCGCGCTTAGAGCTCGGGCATGGCACCCCGGCACTCGGCACACTCGGTATGTTCTGGGCGCTGGGCGTTAGGAAGTCTGCCGGGGTGCCCTGGGCCACGATGTGGCCGCCGGCGGCGCCGGCGCGCGGGCCGAAGTCGAGCAGGCGGTCGGCGTGGCGGATGACCTCGCGATCGTGCTCGACCATTAGCAGTGTGTTGCCCAGGTCGCGGAGCTTTTGCAAGGCCCGGATCAGCCGCAGGTTGTCGAGCGGGTGCAAGCAAATGGTCGGCTCGTCGAGCACGTACAACACGCCGGAAAGCCCGCTCCC
>JAGPEO010000194.1 GCA_018056925.1 Phycisphaerae bacterium | reverse complement strand
GAGGCCCGGGCCGCCGTGGCCAAGGCCCTGGCCCACCCGACCCGCCTCCTCCTGTTGGATGCGCTGGCCGAGGGCGAACTGTGCGTCTGCGAGCTGAACCGCCTGGTTCCCGCCGACCAATCGACCGTCTCCAAGCACCTGGCCATCCTCAAGCAAGCCGGACTGGTCGCGGAACGCAGAGAAGGTCCAAAGATCTTCTACCGCCAGACCGTCTGCTGCCTGAAAGGGCTGTGGGAATGCATCGAATCGGTTCTGAAGCAGAACCTCAAGGCCCAGCAGGCGGCGATCGCATCATGAGCGTTACGGCGCCCGTACAGACCCCGGCGCACCAACGAGCCGGCCCCGCCACCAGGGTTTGGCGTCTCGTCTCGCAGGGCCGCCGCACGCTGACCCTCCTCGCCCTCATGATCGCCGTTTTTCTGCTGTCCTATTTCCTTCCCTTCCAGAGCATCCCCGCCGGCCAGACCCGCATCGCCAACGCCGGGCGCGAAGCACTGCTGATGCTCCAGGACTACGCCCAGCACCACGTGATTCTGTGCCTGGTGCCGGCACTGTTTATCGCGGGGGCAATCTCATGCTTCGTGTCGCAGGTCTCGGTAATTAAGTACCTGGGGCCGACGGCGAACAAGTTCCTGGCCTACACGGTCGCCTCGGTTGCCGGCACGATTCTCGCCGTCTGCTCGTGTACGGTCTTGCCCCTGTTTGCCGGCATTTGGACGCGCGGCGCGGGGCTGGGACCGGCATCGGCATTCCTTTACTCGGGCCCGGCCATCAACGTTCTGGCGATCATCCTCACGGCACGTATCCTGGGCTGGCAGATCGGCGCGGCCCGCGCCGGCGCCGCGATCGCATTCAGCTTCATCATTGGCTTGGCGATGCACTTCATTTATCGCAAGGAAGAACGGGCCAAGGCTGAAGAAGCCAAGGCGGCCGGCGGATTCGTCCTGCCGGACGACGCTGGCCAACGCCCGCTCTGGAAGACGGCGGCATATTTCGCGGTCATGGTCGGCATCCTGGTATTCGCGAATTGGGCCCGGCCGGCGACCGACAATGCCGCATGGGAGGCGATCTTCGCCGCCAAATGGGCGATCACCGCCGTGCTGGTGGTGGCGCTGGCTGTCATGCTCAAGTTCTGGTTCACGCCCGCGGAGCTGAAGCAGTGGGTCGGCAGCACGTGGTTCTTCACGAAACAGATTCTGCCGTTGCTGTTCTTCGGGGTACTCGTGTCCGGCGTGCTGCTGGGGCGACCGGGGCAGGAAGCGCTTGTCCCGAACCGCTGGATCGAGCAGGCGGTCGGCGGGAACAGCCTATGGGCGAACTTCTTCGCCAGTTTCGCCGGCGTCCTGATGTACTTCGCTACCCTGACCGAAGTACCGATTTTGCAGGGCCTGATCGGCTCGGGCATGGGGCAGGGTCCGGCGCTGGCCCTTCTGCTGGCGGGCCCCGCGCTCTCATTGCCGAGCATGCTGGTCATCCGGTCGGTCGTCGGCACCCAGAAGATGCTGGTTTACGTGGCGCTCGTGGTGGCGCTCTCAACCGTGGCAGGACTGCTGTACGGCATTTGCGCCGGTTAGCAATCCAAAAGTGTAAAAAAGGAAGCGACATGAAAATCGAAATCCTCGGCACCGGCTGCAAGAAATGTGAAACCCTGGCCGCCAACGCCAAGGCCGCCGCGGACAAACTCGGCCTGGCGTACGAATTAGTCAAAGTCACGGATTTGTCGAAAATCGCGCAATTCGGCGTTCTCGTCACGCCGGCGCTCGCTATCGACGGCGAAGTAAAGTTCGCCGGAAAGGTGCCGAGCGAGGCGGAACTGACGAGCTTGCTGACTACTGCCGCTCAAAGCTGACGGCCCTGTCGGACGGTTCACGCCCCCTGCGGGCGCTGCTGAGGAGTCTTTCATGCATCCAGTAACTTACCCGCGTATCTTGCGGTTCACGGCCACACTGATCGGAGTCCCGCTGCTGGGGCTGCTGTGCGCAAATGCCGGACTGCTTTACGGCTGCGGCCGATCGCATGGCGTCCAGGCGGACTCGCAGGCAGTAAATCCCATGCAGCCCGCGCCTCTCACCCCCGCGCCTGAGGCGCAGCCGGGCCCGCCAGTCAGCCAGGCACGCCCGGCGGAAGCACCCGTGCCGCCCGCGGCCGCCCCCGAGGAGCTTCAGGCCGCGCCGGTCGCCAACCCTGCCGCCGGCAAGTTCGTCGCCTATTACTTTCACCGCACCATGCGCTGCAAGACCTGCCTGGCGATCGAAGGCAATTCGAAGGAGGCCATTGAAGAGGGCTTCGCGGCCGACCTGAAGAGCGGCAGCTTGGCGTGGCGGACGGTCAATATTGAAGAGCCGGCGAACCAGCACTTCGAAAGCGACTTCAATCTCGAATCCTCATCGCTGGTTCTCGTCGAAATGAACGGCGACCAAGTTGGGCGCTGGCAGATTTTGGAAAGCGTCTGGGACCTGGTCGACCAGCCACCGGCGCTAAAGCAGCACGTGCGAACCGAACTGGCCAAGTTCATGGCCGGCGGAAAGGCAGCTCCGTAATGAAGAACGTGCTGATCATTCTCGGCGTGCTCGTGCTCGTCGTCGGCGTGGCGTTCTACAAGTCCACACAGACCGAAAGCCCGGCGGTCGTGCCGGACGACAACCCCGTCGTTCATACACAAAGTTCGCAGTCCCTTGCTCAGCCCGTTGCGCTGCCCGAGACTGCCTCGCAGCCGCCACCGAGCGTTCCCCTCTCCGAGAAGGGAACCCCCTGCCCTGAGCCATCACCGGTTGCGGCTGAGATTCCGGCGGCCAGTGAGACTGCGCCGCCGGCCGAGGAATCGCCGGTATTCGCGGGGGGTGCAACTGAGGTCGCCGGCGTTGTAGCGGCCGATCCTGCCGTCGCGCCGGCCAGTGCCCCAGCTACCGAAAGCCAGGCCAGACTGCCGCGCGTCGTCGATCTCGGGGCCGGCAAGTGCAAAGCCTGTAAAGACCTCGCGCCGATTCTCGAGGAGCTCAAGAAAGAATATGCTGGCCGCGTGGAAGTCGAGTACATTGACGTCTGGAAGAACAAAGCCGCGGCCGAGCCCTACAAGATTCGTATCATTCCCACACAGATCTTCTACGACCGTGAAGGCAAAGAAGTCTGGCGCCACGAAGGCTTTCTTCCCAAGGCCGACTTCATAGCCAAATTCGCCGAACTGGGAGTGAAGTAATGACCGTAGATTCCGCCCCGCCACCCGTAGTGAGCGTTCCCGCCAAACCACGGCAGGCTTGGGGGCGGACGCTCTGGCGCGGCCTGAAGTGGGCGGTCGGGTTGGCCGTTGCCGCTGCGATTGCTTACTGGATGTGGCTGTCGCCCATGCCGGTGATAGCACATGTCGTGCAGCGCGGCGAAGTTGTCGCCGAGGTAATGGGCACCGGCACGCTGGAATCGCACATTAGTGCCAGCATCAGCCCGAAAATCTCGGGGCTGATCAAGGCAGTCCTCGTCGATCAGGGAGATCGGGTCGAGGCCGGGCAGGTGCTGGTGCAACTCGACGATGGCGACTTGAGCCGGCAAGTCGAGGTGGCCGAGAGCGCGCTTTCTGCAGCACACGCCGCTGTTGAACGCCGGCAGGCAGACCGGGCACGCGCGCTGGCGGTTCTCGATCAGGCGCGCTTCGATTTTGACCGCGTCGCCAATCTCGTGAAGCTCGGGACCGGCTCAACCACTGAGTTCGAAGATGCGCGCAAGACGCTGCGCGTCTCCGAAGCCGATCTCAGCTCGTCCGAAGCGGCTTTGGTCGAGGCTCAGAAGCAAGTCGTCACCGCCATGAAGACGTTGGAGCTCCACCAGACGAGGTTGGCGGATGCTTCGGTGCGCGCCCCGTTCGCCGGCCTGATTACGCGCCGCGACCGCGACCCGGGGGACATCGTGGTTCCGGGTAGTTCAATCCTGGCCCTGGTTGCGATGGACGAGCTGTGGCTGAGCGCCTGGGTCGACGAGACCCAAATGGCAAAACTGCAACCGGGCCAGCCGGCCCGCGTCGTGTTCCGCGCCGCGCCCGGCCGATCGTACCCGGGCGCGGTGGCCCGGCTGGGGCGCGAGGTGGACCGCGAAACGCGCGAATTCCTGGTTGACGTCCACGTCCATGAGCTGCCTGAGAATTGGGCCATAGGCCAGCGCGCGGAAATCTACATCGAGACCGGACGCAAGGCGGACGCAGTCCTGCTGCCGTCGCGCTTTATTGGCTGGCAAGACGGCAAAGCCGGGACATTTGTGGAGAGCGGCGGACGGGCCGCTTGGCGCCCGTTACGCCTGGGCTTGCGCGGACAGGAGTCGGTTGAAGTCATCGAGGGACTCAGCCCAAATGAACGGGCAATCGTGCCCGCCACTCAGAAAACCTCCTTGAAGCCAGGGCAGCGCGTAAAGGTCCCAGCGCCCGGCCCGCACGGCTCCGCGGCGAAACAGCCATGAACCTCGCGCGCAAAGACGTCTGGCACAACCGCGGCCGTTTCGCCCTGACGACGCTCGGCCTGGGCACGCTGCTCATGATTGTCATGGGCATGGGCGGCATCTACCGCGGGCTGACCACAGAGGCGACCCAGCTAGTCGACAAGGTGGGCGTGGAACTATGGGTAGTGCAGCGCGGCACACGCGGGCCGTTCGCCGAAATCTCGCGCGTACCCAAGACGCTTGTCGACCGCGTGGCGGCCGTGCCCGGAGTGGCCGAAGCGCGGGCCTTCGTCTATCACACCATCCAGCGCCTGCGTGCCGGCAAACCGCTGCGTGCCTCGGTCCTCGGGCTGGATTGGCCAACCGACAAGGGCGAGTGGCTGCCGCTGAGCGCCGGGCGCCCGCTCGCGCAGGCGCATTTCGAGATGATCGCAGACCGCTCGCTGGGCCTGACACTCGGGGAGCGCCTTCCGCTGGGCAAGGAAATCTATACCGTGGTCGGCCTGACCAGCGGTATGAGCGATCCGGCGGGTAACGGCTTTCTGTTCCTCACCCTGGCGGATTCGCAGGCGGTTCAGTTCGACCAGTCGCCCGAAGGCATTCGCCTGGAACGCCAGGCGCGGCGCGCGCGGGCGGAGCAGATCGACCTGGGCAACACCCAGCCCACGATGCTGGAGCGGGCGGCCGGGCCCGGCTCACAGCTCCCGGCCTTGCCGCCAAACCAGATCAGCGCCGTCATGACCCGCCTGGCGCCCGGCGTTAACGAGGCTGCGGTGAAAGCGACGATCGACGGTTGGGCCGATGTGTCGGTCTATACGCGGGCCGATGAAGCCAAGATGCTGCTGATGGGAGTGGTCGAGCGCTCGCGGCGGCAGTTGGGCCTTTTCCGCGTACTCCTTACGACCGTCTCCGGCATCATTATGGCGCTCATCCTGTACACGCTCACGATGGACAAGCTGCACGATATCGCGCTGCTGAAGCTCATCGGGGCATCGAATTGGGTCATCGTCAAATTGATCATGCAGCAGGCCATCGCACTTGGAGCTTTGGGGTATGCGGTGGCCTGGTTGCTGGGGCAAAAGGCCTATCCGTACTTCCCGCGGCGGGTGATCCTGACCCCGGATGACTTGCTGATGTTGGCGGGCGTGGTGCTGGGCGTATCGGTTGTGGCAAGTCTCGTGGGTATCTGGAAAGCGCTGCGCGTGCAGCCCAACGTGGCATTGCTGGGATGAGCTGCTGCTGTGCGAAACGTCGCCATTGAAACACACGGTCTGACCAAGGTATACGGCAGCGGCCACACCGAGGTGGTCGCCATGCGCGACGCCTCGCTGTGCGTGGCGCACGGGCAATGCGTGGCGCTGATCGGCCCCAGCGGCGCGGGCAAATCCACGTTTCTCACGGCCGTCGGCCTGATCAACCCCCCTACCGCGGGTCGCATCCTGATCGGCGGCCGGCTGGTGATGGAAGGTCCACGCGCGCTGACGAACCCGCGCACGTTTCGACGCAAGCACATCGGGTATATCTCGCAAAAGGCGAACCTCATCCGATTCCTGACCGCCCGCGAGAATGTCCAGGTCGCAATGGAGCTGAATGGCGAGTCGTCCCGAGCGGCCCGTGCCCGCGCGCTGGAGCTACTGGAATATCTCGGGGTGCGCGAACGCGCCGCCGGCTATCCCCCCGAGCTCTCCGGCGGCGAACAGCAGCGCGTGGCAGTGGCCCGCGCTCTGGCCAACCGTCCGAGCGTAATCCTGGCCGACGAGCCGACCGCCGCACTCGACGGGCCGCGCGGCCGCCAGGTTATGGAGCTGTTCCGCCGCGTCGCGCACGAGCAGGGTGCCGCTGTGATCGTGGTCACGCACGACCACCGCGCGCTGGACGTGTTCGACACGATTTATGAAATGGAAGATGGCGTGATCCGGTCCGGCGCGGCCGAGCTGTCTGCCGCGAGTACATTCAGCGGGGGAAAGGCGCGCCCCTGAAACCAGCGGCCTCGGATGCGGCTGCAATGGGATAAGACAAAATGCTCGAGTCGTTTGCCGAGAACCTGGCCGAAATAATTAAAACCAACATCTGGCTGGCGCCGCTGGCGGCGCTGGTGGGCGGCCTGTTGACCGCCGCCAACCCCTGCGTGCTCGCGGCCGCGCCGCTCATGGTCGGCTACGTCGCGGGGCAGGAAAAGCGCACCGTCGCCCGTTCGTTCCTCCTGTCGCTGACGTTCGCAATCGGCCTGACGATCACCTTCGGCCTGATGTGGTTCAGCGTGTGGTCCGCCAGCAGTCTGCTGCCGGCCGGTTGGTGGAAGTACATCGCGGTGGTCGTGTGCCTGCTGATGGGTTTGCACCTGCTCGGAGTTCTGCACATCCGCATCCCGGCCCCGACCGGCCTGCAGCCGAAGCAGAAGGGCTTCATCGGCGCGTTGCTGCTCGGGTTGTTGTTTGGCCTGATCTCGATCCCGTGTGCCGGACCAATCCTGCTGGCGCTGAGCGCCGTCACGCCGCTGTACGGCCTGGCATTCGGCGGCCTGCTGCTGTCCGCGTACAGCCTGGGCCACTGCGGCCTGGTACTGGTCGGCGGCACGTCGATCGGCCTTGTGCAAAAGCTCGCCGACTCGAAAGGTTGGACACGCGGCACGGACGTGCTGCGGCGGCTGGCCGGCGTGCTGATTGCGGGCGTCGGGCTGTACCTGCTGTTCTCATAGGGTGCGCTCGTAGGGTGCGTCATCGTAGGGTGCCCCCTCGCGCGATCTTCCCGACAACTGATAACTGAGAACGGTCAACCGCGAATAGGGGCAATTCAAGATCAAAAGGGGAACCGGACAAAAGCGCCTGGCTCTGGCGTTTCGTAAGTGCTTGATTTTACAGGGGTTAGAATGGAGCCGATGAGATTCGAACTCACGACCTCTTGCATGCCATGCAAGCGCTCTCCCAAC
>JAGPEO010000193.1 GCA_018056925.1 Phycisphaerae bacterium | reverse complement strand
CCGGGCCGGCCAGCGTCGCCCGCTGCGGCGCCGGCGCCTGGAGGCGGGCCGCCTGCTTCGGGGCCTTTGCCTGTGGCTTTGTAGACCGCTTCGCCCAGCTTGAACGAAACCTGCGTCAGGTTCTCAATCGCTTTCTCGATCGTGCCGGCGTCGTCGGTCTTCTGGGCGTCCTTCAGGCGGTTGATGGCCTGCTCGATCTCACCGCGCGTGGCCGCGTCGACCTTGTCGCCGTGCTCCTTCAACGTCTTCTCGGTGGAGTAGACAACCTGGTCGGCCTGGTTGCGAACGTCGATCAGCTTCTTCTTGCGCTCGTCCTCCGCCGCGTGCGCCTCGGCGTCCTTGACCATCCGCTGCACTTCCTGCTCACTCAGGCCGCTGGACGCCTTGATCTCGATCGACTGCTCCTTGCCGGTGCCGAGGTCCTTGGCCGAGACGTTCAGAATGCCGTTCGCGTCGATGTCGAAAGTCACCTCGATCTGCGGAAGGCCGCGCGGGGCCGGCGGGATGCCCGTAAGCTGGAACCGCCCCAAGGTCCGGTTGTCGCCGGCCATCTTGCGCTCGCCTTGCAGCACGTGGATGTCCACCGCCGGCTGATTGTCGGCCGCGGTCGAGAAGATTTCCTTCTTGCTGGTCGGGATGGTCGTGTTGCGCGGGATCAGCACGGTCATCACGCCACCCAACGTCTCCACGCCCAGCGACAGCGGCGTCACGTCGAGCAACACGATGTCCGACTTCTCGCCGGACAAGACGGCCGCCTGAACGGCCGCGCCCATGGCCACCACCTCGTCCGGATTGAGGCTGCGGTTGGGCTCCTTGCCGAAGATTTCCTTGACGAGTTGCTGAACGCGCGGCGTACGGGTCGAGCCGCCGACCAGCACCACCTCGTCAATGTCCTTCGGGCTCAGCTTGGCGTCCTGCAACGCCCGCATCACCGGCCCGCGGCAGCGCTCCGTCAGTTGGTCGCTGAGCTGCTCGAACTTGGCCCGCGTGATGTTCATCTGCAGGTGCTTGGGGCCGCTCGCGTCGGCCGTGATGTACGGCAGGTTAATGCTCGTTTCCATGCTGCCGGACAGCTCGCACTTGGCCCGCTCGCAAGCCTCCTTGAGACGTTGCAGAGCCATCGGGTCCTTGCGAAGGTCGATGCCCTCCTTCTTGCGGAATTCCTCGGCCACGTAGTTGATCAGAACCTCGTCGTAATCGTCGCCGCCCAGGTGCGTATCGCCGTTCGTGCTGAGCACCTCGAAGACGTTGTCGCCCACGTCGAGGATGGAAATATCGAACGTGCCGCCGCCCAGGTCGAAGACGGCGATCTTCTCGTTCACCTTGCGCTCCAGACCGTAGGCCAGGGCGGCCGCGGTAGGCTCATTCAGAATGCGTTCGACCTGCAAGCCGGCGATCTGGCCGGCCTCCTTGGTGGCCTGGCGCTGCGAGTCGTTGAAGTAGGCCGGCACGGTGATGACCGCCCGCTCGACTTTTTCGCCGAGGTAGCGTTCGGCGGTCTTTTTCAGGTCGCGCAGGATGAAGGCGGAGATTTCGGGCGGGGTGTAGTCCTTGTTGGTGGCGTCGATATGGACGCGTACCAATTCGTCGGAGCCGCCGACGATCTTGAAGGGGACCATTTTCTCTTCCGTGCTGACTTCATTGTGGCGCCGGCCCATGAAGCGCTTGATGGAGAAAACGGTGTTGTGTGGGTTCGTGACCTGCTGGTTCCGGGCACGCTGGCCGACCAGTACTTCGCCCTTCTCGGTAAACGCCACCACCGAAGGGGTCAGGCGCGAACCGGATTCGTTTATCAGCACCTTCGGCTGGCCGCCTTCCATCACGGCGACCACCGAGTTTGTCGTTCCGAGGTCGATTCCGATGATTTTCGACATTTTTTGCTCCTAATGACCGCGCAGCCCGCGCAGGGGCAGGCCCGAAAACGACTGCAAAGGCGGTTCCAGAGGTCGGGCTCGGGGTTATTTCGGTGTAAGTTCCGCAATAACAAGGGTTTGCGGCGGCCTGGGCGGGGGTGGGGATGCTGGGCCAGCGTTGCTTGCTCTGCCAATCTGACAGGGTAGGTCATACACGTCAGTGCCACGGCCAGGATTTCGGAGCCGGGCGCAGAAGGGGGGTGACGGGTTGGATACGCGGGGGGCGACCGTAGCGCGCCCTGACATTTCCGGAAGCGTTTTCAGGTGGTCAAGGCGGCGGCGCGGAGCACCGATAGGAGGCCGCTTACGTCGGCCTCGGAGAACGCTCCGACCTGGTGGCTGTCGAGGTCCAGGACCGCCCAGCAGGCGCCGTTTTCGTCAAAGACCGGCACCACGACCTCTGATTGGTCGCGCGGGTCGCAAGCGACGTAGTTCTGCGCGAGGTCGCGAACGTCGCGAACGATCATCGGCTTTCGTTGCGTGAAGGCCTGGCCACAGACGCCGTGCAGGCCGATCGGCGAGCACGCGGGCTTGTTGCGGCTCGGGCCGAGCACGAGTTCGGTTTCGCCCTCGGGCAAGTAGAAGCCCACCCAGGAGACGCCGCTTGCGTGCAGGCCGTCCCAAAGCGCGTCGACCACGGCGCGCATGCGCTGCTCACGTGTGCCGGTGCTTGAGAGGGTGGCTGCGATCTGGCGATAGTCTCGGCTAAGCATGAATCTCTCGGCTACGCATGGGTTTCTTCAGTTTCGGCTAAGCGTGGAGTCCGTCGCGACTTCAGTCGTTGGGGCTCATGTCGGTTACGGGCGCGGCCGGCTGCGGCGGGCGGACTTTGAGCACCGGCGGCGTGATCGAAATCTGGTGGCCGGGCTCAACGCTCTTCGTAAGGAACACCGAGCCGCCGATGATTGAGCCGGCCCCGAGGTTGGTTTCGCCGCCCAGCACAATGGCGTTGGCGTAAATCGTCACGTTGTTCCCGACCGTCGGATGCCGCTTGTGGCCACGGATCAGGCGGCCGCGTTCATCTTTGGGGAACGAAAGGGCCCCGAGCGTCACGCCCTGGTAGATCTTCACGTTGTCGCCGATCTCAGTAGTTTCGCCTATGACCACGCCGGTGCCGTGGTCGATGAAGAAGCTGCGGCCGATGCGGGCGCCGGGGTGGATGTCGATGCCCGTGATGCGGTGTACGTGCTCGCACATGATGCGTGGCACGTAGGGCACATCCAGCTCGTAGAGGTGATGGGCGTAGCGGAAGATGGTTATGGCGTGGACGGCCGGGTAGGCCAGGATGCACTCGGAGGTGTCGAAGGCGGCCGGGTCGCCGTCGTAAGCGGCCTGTACATCGTCAGCGAGTTGAGCGCGGATGTTGGGTATCGCCTCGAGAAAATCGCTGGCGATCTGCACGGCCTTGTCGCGGCAGGCCTGCCCGTCTTCGGACAGCCGCCCGGACTGTTCGGCGGCATGGCAGAGCGCCTGGTGTACCTGATCGCTGAGCTGGTCCCACAAGCGCGGCAGCAACTCGCCCACGTGATAGGCGATGTTGTGGCGCGTCAGGCCCATCCGGCCGAAATAGCCGGGATAGGTCAGCTCCATCAGCATGTCGCAGATTTCGATGATGGCCGCAGTGGACGGCAGGAATTCTTTGTCTATGTGCTGAGTGCGGTGGTCAGCCAGGTAGCTTTCCACGATGCGATCGACCAATTGAGGCAGTCTTGCGCCGAGTTGTTTGGGTTCCATAATGATCTCAGGCAACGAGGCAAGGAGGCAACGGTGCGTCGAGGACGCACGCTTTCGTGCGGCGTCCTCGACGCACGTTGTTTTGCATCACGCCGGCGGAATCAAGCGCCCGCGATGGTCGGAGCAGCGCACCTCCACATTGTCCAAGCCGAAGTTCGGTTCCGGGCGGATGAGAATCGTTCGGCGGTACTTGGCTTCCAAATTCGCCAGCGCGGCCCGCTTGCGGTTCAGCAGATGGTTGGCCACTTCGGGCGAAACGGTCAGTTCAATCACGCGTACGGGGTCGCGGATGATGTTCAGTTGAATGATGCGCATCACGTCCAGGGCGACCGATTCGCCGGTTTTGACCAGGCCGGTGCCGTGGCAGTAGCGGCAATCCTGGTAAACGCTGCGCGTCAGGCTGGCGCGCTGCCGCTGCCGCGTCATCTCGATGATGCCGAACTGACTCATGCGCAGGATTTTGGCCCGCTCCTTGTGCTGCCGCAGATTGCTCGCGAGGCGGCGTTCGATGGCGCGCTTGTGCGATTCCTGGCGCATGTCGATGAAGTCGCAGATGATCACACCGCCCAGATCGCGCAGGCGGAGCTGGCGGGCGATCTCGTCGGCGGCCTCCATGTTGATCTTGAAAGCGGTCGCCTCGGCGTCGTCCTCCGTGCGGAACTTGCCGCTGTTGACGTCTATGGCCACCAGGGCCTCGGTGGGCTCGATCACCAACGACCCGCCGGAACGCAGCGGGACGTGCCGGGAGTGCAGGCGGTCGAGTTCGGCCTCGATGCCGTAGCGGTGGAAGATAGGCACCGGGTCGGTGTACTCGTGGACCACATCGCCGGCGCGCGGGCTGAATATCTGCAGGAATTCACGGGCCCGCTGGGCCACCGCAGCATCATCCACCACGATCTTCCCGATCTCGGCGCTATACAGATCGCGGATAGTGCGAATGACCAGGTCGGACTCGCGGTAGAGCTCGGCCGGAGCACGTTCCTCTTTCATCCGCCGCGTGATCATGCTCCACAAGCGCATGAGGTATTTGAGGTCGCTTTGCAGCTCGCGCTTGGTGCGGTCCTGGGCGGCAGTGCGGGCGATAAAGCCCATGCCCTCCGGCAGCTCCAATTCGTGGAGCTGGCTGCGGAGCTTGATGCGCACCTCGTCGTCCTCGATCTTCCGCGACACGCCGAGTTGACGCATGCCGGGCATCATCACCAGGAAGCGGCCCGGGATGCTCAGGTACGTCGAAAGCGTCGGGCCCTTGGTGCCGATTCCCTCTTTGGTGATCTGCACGATGATCTGCTGCCCACGGCGCAGGCAGCGCTGAATGGGCGGCCGGCTGCGGCGCGGCAGCTTGCGCCCCACGTTTTCCGCCGGCTGGCCGCCATCCGGGAAGTACTGCGGGTGCAAATCTGACACGTGCAAGAAACCATTCTTGCCCAGGCCGAAGTCCACGAAGGCCGCTTGAATGCTGGGTTCGACGTTCGTCACCAGGCCCTTGTAGATGTTGCCCACGTGACTTTCGGCCGAGGCCCGCTCGATGTACATCTCTTCGAGCTTGCCTTTGTGCAGAATGGCGATGCGGCATTCCTCGCCGGGCACCACGTTGATGATCATCTCCTTGGTGCCAACGACCGGCGCCTCCCCGCCTTCCTCAACTTCAGGTTCTTGGACCGGTCGCCGGCCGGGGCGCTGACGCCCGCGGCCTTCGCGGCCTGTGGCGCGGGTTTGGGCCGGGGCGGCCGCCTTTTCCTCGGCGGGCTCTTCGCCCTCATCGAGCGACGGCAGTGAAGGCAGTTCTTCGTCGCCCAAGCCGGGAATTCGCGCCAGTGCGACGCCTTCGTTTTCGTCAAAGTCGGGCGGGGCCGGCTCCTCGGCCGGGGCTTCTTCAGCCGCCGGGGCCGTGGGCGGAGCAGGGGTTTCAAAGGCCTTCGGCTCCGGCTCGCGATTTTCTTGGGAGCGGCGGCGGCGCCTTAGCCGGCGCTTCTGGCTGGGCGAAAGATGCCGCCCGGGAGGCGCCGTGAACTCCTGAGGCGCTGCGGCCTGTGGTCCGCCGGGTGTGCGCGGACGAATCTGCGGCTCAACTCGCAGAGGCGCCTCGGCCGGCGGCTGTACGGCCCGCCCGTTGCCTTCGTGACCGTTCGGTCGCCGCCGGCGCCGGCGCCGACGTCCACGCCGTTCAAAGCCCGGTGGCTCACCGCCGTCGGGCTCGCGCGGCGTCTCGTCCGCGGTCGGCCCGAGCTCTTCGTCGCGCTCAGCGGCCGGCTCGATGGGCTCGCTGATCGCCTGCTCCTCGACCACGTCGGCTTCTAGGTCGGCTTCGGCATCGGCATCTTTAACGCCAATTTGCCGGGCCGTCTCAGGGGGGGCCGGCGCCGGAGGAGGCTCGAGCTCCTCAGTAACGGCCGGCTCCAATGGCTCCTCGCGCCCGGCAACGCTTGCCGGCGGCGCGGCGGCGCTTTCCGGTTCAGCCGCCGGGACCGGCCGCGGTTCGAAGGGTGGGGGGGCAACCGGCGGAAAGCGGATGACGAGCACTTCGTCCTGCCGCTCCATCTGCCGAGCAGCGGCTTCGGCTGTCTCAGGCCGAGTTCGGGCGTGCGCGGGCTTCGGTTCCGCTCGTTGCTCAGGCTCGGGCGCGGCCGTCTCGGCCAAGGGACCCGAAACTCCTGGCGCAGGCGGCGCTTCCTGAAGTTCGGCGACTGCGGTTTCTTGCTGCTCGGCAAGGGGAGTCTCGCCGGCGACCGTCTCCACTGCCGCAGTCTTGCGCCGGCGCGTCGTGACTTTCTTGGTCGCTTTGCGCCGCGTCTTTGGCTTGGTCGCAGCGGGAGGTGCGGTGGCCGGGCCGCCCGTTTCAGTTAGTTGTGTCTCAGTTCCGGAGTCGGCGCTCGCAACTGTCTTTTTCGTTTTCTTCGTGGTCTTGCTCTTCGTCCGACTCGTCGTGGTTTTCTTTGTAGCCAATGGCAAATCCTTTCGAGGCCCGGGATTCCAAGGCTGGACCCGAGCACTGCGTGTTCCATGCGACCTCGCACAGCCGGACGGTGTATTCATGCGCATCCGGGGCAAGGCCAAGTTCCGTGAGCACCTCGGAGGGCCGGGCGGTGCGCTGCTCGATAAACCGCAAGCGCAACCGCAACTCTGGTCCCTCCAAAGCCACTCCTTCGAGAAATTGTTGACATTTGGGCGCCGGGGGCGAGCTCATCCCGCCCGCGCAGCGCCGCTCATCCATTTCCAAAATCCCGCGCCAGCGTTCTACCGCCGGAGCGAGGGCCTGGGCGGCCGGCCATGCCAGCGTAACCGCGTACTCGGCGCTCTGTGCGTGCGGGGTGCCGCCCGGGGCCGGGGCCCGCAGACTACCAAGCCGGCAGTCGCGCGGCAGGGCTGCGGCCAACGATTCGCGTAACCAAGCCGCAGGCCGCGGCTCGCTCAAATCGGTCAGGGCCAACTGACAGTCGGAAGCGACGCCCACCCGCCGCGGCAGAGGCACTGAGAGCCACGGTATAGGATTGTATCCGCGCGAAAAGCGCAGCGGCCATCCGGCCCGGACCAGGGCGCGGCGCAGCATGCGCAATTCGTCGCGATGCGAGAGATAAGCCAGGTCTCCGCTTAAGGCGTACTCAAATGCCACGCGAAAGGCCGGCCCCGCGTGACACGCTGACCCGGCATGCGCTGCGGAGGCCGCCATCATCAGAAAGCCTCCGGCGGTAGAACTTTGCGCGCTTCATCGCGCAGGAAATT
>JAGPEO010000192.1 GCA_018056925.1 Phycisphaerae bacterium | reverse complement strand
ACCCCGGACACCCTCGGGACTTACGAGTATCGCGTCTTTGTCAGCACCGCGTCCAATCCGACCCCACGTAGCGACACGGTGAACGTCACGGTTGTCCCGGAACTTCCACCCAACCACGCGCCGCGCGCGGTGATTGACGGGCCCAGTGAACCGGTCGTCGTCGGCCAGGTCGTCACGCTGGATGCATCGTCCTCCAGCGATCCGGACGGCGATGCGCTGACTTATCGCTGGCGTCAGACGGACGAAGTCGGTGGAGTACTCCCGGCGGAGATCTTGGCGACGACTTTCCAGCCACTCAGTGGTCTACAGCAGGCACAGTCGCAGTGGCAAGCGATCGCGCCCGGCACGTATTACTTCATACTTCTGGTGAACGACGGGCAAGCCGGTAGTTCCGCCCGCACCACCGTCACCGTAGTGCCCACGGCCAACGCGGGCGAATCAGTGACGCGCGACGCAACCGCGGAACAGGTCGCGGCCCCCTTGGCAGGCGTTCCAACCGCCGGCTGCGGCGCGGGCCTTACGCCGCTGGTCGTAGTCCCATTCGTCCTGCTGCTGCTCCGCGGCCGCATGCGATAGGTCAGAAGGCAGAAGCCGGCAGTCAGAAAGCAGAAGTAAAAGAGTGGCACGGAGTCGTACCGGTGTCCGGTCTCGACTCGGTGCCACTTTTGCTTGCCTGCCCCGGAACCCGGCATAGCAGACACAGCGTGTGCCCGCTGCTTCAGGATGCCGCGGGGCGGCCGAATGGCGCGCGGCGACACTAAACAGCTTGTGCCCACCAGCGACTGTTATGTTCGGGATGTTCGGCTGCTAAGTCGCTGCGCCGCTCCCAGCATTCCGGGGAGCTTGATAGTTCCGACGGTCCCAACATTGGGTTCGGTTCTGGAATGTCCAGCTCAAACGGTTCTGGAATCTCCAGTACAAACGGTTCCACCGGCTGCCCTTCGCGCAGCTTCAATGTCCTGACCCGCAACCACCGAGCAGAGCCGGGGCGTGTCGCCCCGGAAGATGTAAACGGCGACCCGCCTGTAAACGGCGTCCCATTCTCAAGATGCCGCGCTGTTTTGAACCGTGCTCCGAACTCCTCGCGTATGAGGTCCGATCCGCTGATACCGGCTCGACACGAGCCGGCTCTGCTACCTATCCGCTTTTCCGGCGGCTCCATCCGCTTTTCCAGCGGTTCCAGGCTCAGCCGGGTCGCCGCGAACGTCTGAATGGCGCTTGAGCCGTTGCGTATCCCGAAAGCCGCCGCCTTTTGAGTGTAAACCAGCAGCCCCACGTTCCGCCCGGCCTCTGCCGCCAGTTGTAGCCGCCGCGAAATCTGCGTCTCCAGCGCTCTCGGCAAACACGTGATCACCGCAGCCACAGCCGTGCAGCGCAAAGCCTGTTCGCAAGCCCACAGCGCATCCACGCGACTGCCCGGCCGCACGATCACCAGCCGCTCCAGCGGCACACCAAGCTGAGCCGCTCCCGGCGGATAAAAATCGCCGGCGGTGTCAATGAAAAGAATTGATTTATGCTCGCCGGCCGCGCGAGCGGCGGTCAGCAGCGCGATCGACCGTGCGGCCGCCCCCTCACCCACGGCAATTAATTCATGAATGGCCCCGCGAGCAAATCCGCCCCGCAGCGCCTCATCCAGCTCAGCCAGGCCGCTCGGGCACGGCGGCAAATCCACCGCCCCCCGCCGGCAGATGCGCCGCACCTGCTCCGCCAACTCCGCCAGGCGCGCCTTTCGCCGGCGCTCGCCAGACTCCGGGCGCTCGCCTTTGTACTTGGCGTTCTCGGCGTTCTTGGCGTCTTGGCGGTTGCCTTGGTCTTCCGCGCAGGCAGACCCGACCGCCGCCCGATCGGCGATATCTGCGCCCAACACCTGCACGGCGTGCCCACCACGCCGCGGGCGCATTGCCAGAGCAAACATTTCCGTTCCCACTGATACGGGCGAGCCGGTCGCGTCCCATGCTCGCTTACGCGACTTGCCTTCACCGCCCGCCTTCCGTTCTTACCTAATAATACCCTAACAAAACGCCGGCGTCAAACAAAGTTGCTTCATTCCGCCAGTACCTGCGGTTATCATGCCGCGACCGGCCACCCAGCGCGCCGCAGGCGGCCGGCAACAGCGAGCGCTCGCCGCCAGCGGCCCGCATTAAAAGGAATTAAGCCGCCCCCAATGCCGCAACCCGAACCGCCATCGATGCACGACCGCGGACACCTCCTGACCGAGCTGCGCAACCCGCGCTCGGCCAAAATCGATCGCGCCTCCATCGCCGAGGCCTTCGATCTGATGAACGCGGAGGATGCCACCGTCGCAGCCGCCGTCGCCGCGGCGCGCTCCGAAATCTGCCGCGCCACCGAACTGGTGGTCGCCGCCTTCGAAAGCGGCGGACGCCTGATCTACGTCGGCGCCGGAACCAGCGGGCGGCTGGGCGTGCTCGATGCCGCCGAATGCCCGCCGACCTTTCTCTCCGACCCCGCCATGGTGCAGGGGTTCATCGCCGGCGGCTGGGACGCCTTGCGCAGATCAATCGAAGGCGCCGAAGACCACCCCGCAGACGGCGCCGCGCTGATCGACGACCTGAACATCGGCCCGCACGACGTGGTCATGGGTATCACCACCGGCGGAACAACGCCTTATGTACACGGCGCACTCGAACGGGCCCGCGAGCGCGGCGCCAAAACAATTTTCTTCGCCTGCGTCGCGCGCGACCATGTACCCGACCAGGCCGACGTCTCGATTCGCGTTCTCGTTGGCCCGGAGGTGATCACCGGCAGCACGCGCCTCAAGGCCGGCACCGCCACCAAAATGGTGCTGAACATGATCACCACCATCAGCATGGTGCGCATCGGCAAGGTCTACCAGAACCTGATGGTGGACGTTAACACCCGCGCCAACCGCAAACTGGTCGACCGCGGCACGCGCATCATCCAGACCATCACCGGCCTCGAGCGCCCGGCCGCGGCCGCCTTGCTGCAACAAGCCGGCGGGCGCGTAAAAGTGGCGCTCGTCATGCACGCACTGCGCCTAACCCCAGAGCAGGCCTGGCAACTACTGCAACAAAATGGCGGCCATCTTGCGCGTGTACTGAAGAATGCGACCACAGAGACACAAAGACATAGAGAGGACACGGAGAAGGAGGAGTAGTTCGTCATGCTGGCGCCATTCGACCGGGGCCGCCTCTCTGTGGTTGCCTGTCTCTTCGGGAAGAGCAAGGGATGCTAGCCGCGTTCAGTGCCCAGTTCACCTGGATTGACTGGCTGGTGGTCGTCGCCTACCTCGGGTTCACTACCTGGCTCGGGGCGAAGATGGCCGGCCGCCAGGCTACCATCCGGGATTTCTTCCTCGGCGGACGCAAGCTGCCTTGGCCGGCCGTCAGCGGCTCAATCATCGCTACCGAAATCAGCGCCCTCACCTTTGTCAGCGTGCCTTGGGTAGTCTTCAAACCCGGCGGCAATTTGACGTATCTGCAACTGGGCGTCTTCGGTTCACTCCTGGCGCGGATTCTGGTCGGCTATATCCTCGTGCCGGCATACTATAAGCGCGAAATCTACAGCCCTTATGACTACATGCACAACCAACTCGGTGGGCACGTGCGCTGTCTCACCACTGGTCTGTTCATGCTCGGCGGCCTGCTGGGGCAGTCCGCACGCATTTACCTGACGGCGGAAGTGATCAATGTCGTGCTGCACGACCAACTGGTGGCGCTCTCGCAAGGGTTAGGCCTGAACGAGTTGGCTTGGGCCATCATCCTCATTACCGGCGTGTCCGTGGCCTGGACTTTGATCGGCGGCATGAGCACCGTCATCTGGACCGATGTAGTGCTCTTCCTGGCTTTCCTACTGGGTGCGATCACCGCGCTCGCCGTCGTCGTCGCCTCCCTGGACGGCGGTCTGCTCGAGGTGATCCGAACCGGCTGGGCGGCCAAGGAGTCCGGCCCCTGGGGCAAGTTCACTTTCTTCGATTTCAGCCCCAGCCCGGTGCGCAGCTACACGATCTGGACCGCCGTCATTGCCAGCACGTGGGGCGGCCTCGGCTCTTACGGCACGGATCAACTGATGGCCCAACGCATGTTCTGCTGCCGCGATTATCGCGCGGCGCGCCGGGCCCTCATCGCCAGCTCCACCAGCCAGATTGTCACGTTCATTGTGGCCTTCGTGGGCATCGGTCTATATGCCTACTACCAGAGCCATCCGCTGCAGGGCGAGGCGCTGGACCTGTTTCGCGCCAAAGGCGACCGCATTTTCCCAATCTTCACTGTCGAGGTGGTCCCGCGCGGCCTGAAGGGCCTCATTATCGCAGCCATCTTCGCGGCGGCCATCTCGAGCGTCATGGGCATCTTGACCGCCCTCAGCCAGACGGCGCAGACCGCCTTCTACGAGCCGTTGATGCGCACATTGCGGCGACGCAAGCAGCGCTCGGCGGGCGCCCCTCTGTATTCCCGACAGCCATTGGCCGGCTCTCGAATCGGCGGCGCGACTACCGTGGCCGTCGCTGCGGAATCGTCCACCCGGCACGGCGACGACACGACCGAGGAGCCCGGCCACAACCAGGGGCGAGCTTCGGTCATGGCAAGTCGCGGCCTGGTTGTGTTCTGGGGCATACTGCTCGGATTACTCGCATACTGGTCGCAGCAAGTCGCAAGCAGATACCCGTCCATTCTCGATATGGGATTGGCCATGGCGGGTTATGTCTCGGGAGCGCTCCTGGCCGGGTTCCTGTTGTCATTCCTGCCGCTGCGCGTCGACAGCCGGGGCTTCATTCACGCGGCGCCGCTCTCCTGCATGTGCGTCTTCGCGTTGATCTGGCACGCCGAATGGTCCAATGTAGTCTGCTGGGTCGCAGCCGGGGTCATTTTCGCCGGCTGGCTGCTGCAACTTTACCTGGATTTCCTCTCGAAACGCGGCGAGCGCGCCCGCACTGTGCTTCCAGCACCACTGCAGACGCTGGTCCTCCTGGCCGGACTGGCATTTATGCTATGGTTGAACTATCGGGGATACTGGCCAGACCCGACCGGCGGCACTAAACATCAAACCGTCGCCTGGCCCTGGATGATACCGCTGGGCAGTACTGTAGCATTTGTGTGGGGCTATCTCCTGGCGCGCTTCCGTCCTTGTCCAGAGTAGCTGTTGGCCTAAAGCAGCAAGTCCCTAAGACCTTGCTCAATCCTAGCTAGACTATCCGAAATATTCTGTTACATCAAATTCACCCAATATTTAGAGCGCTGTCAGACCGCCATGCGAAACTGTAATAGAACGCGCCTGTTAAGGCCTGGCTCGAATCCAAAAGTGTGCAAATGCTTTACTGGGCAATAGTCTTTTTCGTCATCGCTATTATCGCCGCCATCTTTGGCTTTACCGGCATCGCGTCCGGGGCGGCGACTATCGCCAAAATACTGTTCTTCCTGTTCGTGGTCCTCTTTGTCCTCGCGCTGCTTGCCGGCCTCTTGCGAGGCCGAACGTAAGTGGCCGACCGGCCTACGCACCCGGCGGCCAACAACAAAATAAAACGAAGTTCGCCACGGCGGCGAACTCAACCGGTGCAAACAGGGGAGCCGTGAATAGGAACGCCCGCCCCGTGGCGGGCGCTCCTTATTCCCCGCTCGCGCCAGCGTGGATGGATCGCGGGCTGGGACCCTCCAAGGCTCACTGCGGCCCCACGGGCGCGCGAAAACGCTCGGGAGAGAAGAAATGAAGAAGTTCTGGCAGCCACTTGTGACAATCACGATCGGCGCTTCCTGCCTCTTGGCACTTGGCCTGGCGGGTTGCAACAGCGCCAACAAATGTAACAGTGAAACCACCTGTGCGCCGCGGGCCGCCTACCTGGCCGAGTGCCCACGCTGCGCGGTGTGCGAGCACCGAAGCAGTCCTTGTAGCGCCTGTACGGCCAGTTGGCGCTCACGCTGCGAACGTGAAACGTGCAGCAGCATATACCTGCCCACCGGCGACCGCAGTGATGCCGTGCTGAAACTGGAAAAGTGCGGCCCCCGCGAAGTCCGCGCCGGAGAGCCGTTTAAGTACACGATCAAAGTCACTAACCGCACCAAACACGCACTGCGAAACGTCACTGTAATTGACGAACTGCCTCAGGATGTCAGTGTCCAGGGGCCGATCGGCGGTGGCGCAGGCTGGCTCCCGCATGACCGCCCGGCCGGCGCCCACGCCGCCAACGTCGTCCGCTATCCGGTCGGCGATCTCGGCCCGCGCGAGTCGCGCTGCATCGAGCAATGCGGTGTTGCCGGCGGCACCGGTTGTCTCTCGAGCTGCCTCACCGCCCGCTACGACCTCTTCGCCTGCCTCCAGACCGCCGTAACGCAGCCGCAGCTTGCGCTCTGCATGACCGGCCCGCAGGATGTGTTCATCTGCCGCTCCGACCAGGACGCCAACCTGCACGTCACCGTGCGCAACACCGGCAGCGCAACGGCCGACAACGTGCGCGTAACCGTCTCGATCATGCCGCCCGCGGGCGCCCCTCAGTTGGCCGCCGCCGCCGACTCGGAGCGCATGGTCGGCGCGCTCGGCTGCAACGAGGAACGAAGTTTCGACATCTGTCTGCCCGTGCTCGCCCCCGGCGAATACCGCGTTGCAGCCCAGGCCGTCGGCGACGCCGGCCTGCGCACCGAGCGCAGCGAACTGTTGTTCTTCGCACGCTTTGCGGCCTTGAACATCCGCGCCGCCGGCCCGGATCAAGAGCTCATCGGCCTGCCCATCGAATACCGCATTCTGATCGAGAACACCGGCAACGCGCCCGACACCAATGTGACGGTCACCGCCGAACTGCCGCCTGGCGTCCTATTCCTCGAAGCCACCGACGGCGGTCAGCCTGCCGGCGAGCGCGTCGTCTGGAACATCGGCAATTTCCCGCCCGGCCAGCCCCGCGAATTGGGCCTGCGCGTGCGCGCGACTGACGTGGCCCGCACCATCAACCCGGTCTTTGTCGTGTGCGGCGATTGCGGCGGGCAGCAGAGCGTCATGCTGGCCACAGCGCTGGAAGGTGTGCCGGCTCTGCTGTTGGAGATGATCGACATCCAGGATCCGCTGCGCATCGGCGAATTGGTCGAGTATCGGGTCACGGTCATCAACCAAGGCTCGGCCCCCGAAACAAACATCCGCATGGCCGCCCGCCTGCCGGACGAGCTGACCTTCGTTCGCAGCACTGGCCCGACGGAGCCGCGCGTCGAGGGCACTGAACTCACGTTCGCCACGGTGCCGCTGCTGCCTCCGAAGGAAAAGATCACTTGGACGATCTTCGCCCACTGCGACCGGCCCGGCGATATGCGTATGGCCGTGCAGGTTCAAAGCGACCAGGCCCAGCGCCCGATCCGCGAAACTGAGGCGACTCGGGTTTACTAGAGCAGGTAACAAAGCGTCGGCGCACGATTCGGCAGCGCGTTCCGGCGGGGTCTGCCTTCCCCCCCGCCGTTGCTGCCGAATCGTGCTCGACGACTAATAGTTCCAGCGGGGGCC
>JAGPEO010000191.1 GCA_018056925.1 Phycisphaerae bacterium | reverse complement strand
CGAGCCCGGCTGTGACGGCCCGGGCCCGGTAAAGACAGCCGAAGTTTTCGGACCGGCGGTGCGCGGCCTGCGTGGCCCCGTTGGGCCGGCCGGTGAAGAAGGCGGGTGATCAGGAGCAGCGGCGGACGGAAAAAAAAGAAGCGCGCGGACTGCGCGGCCGGCGGCGACAGCGGCCGGCCGCCGGTCCGACAAGCTTTTCAGGTGCAGAAAGCGGCCGGGCGCGCGCTCGGCTTTGCTGTGTCACCACTGGCTGGTGATGGGAGGACGAAAGATGTCTGGAGAGAAGGTGAGGAAGGTTGTAGGTCGGCGCTGGCGACGACGCGGCGCTGTGACCGTGCAAGTGGCCGTGCTGTCGGGCGTCATTATGGGGTTCGCGGCACTGGCGATCGACGTTGGCATGCTCTACACGTCCAAGGCCGAATTGCAGGCCGCCTGTGACTCGGCTGCGCTGGCCGCGGCGGCCCAACTGAGCGCCGAGGGAGACACGGCGGAGTTGGCGCGTGAAGCGGCGGCCGAGTATGCAGCGCGTCATAAAATTTTGGGGGACGCCGCACAACTCGACGTGAACCGAGACGTGGAGTTCGGGCGGGCTGCGTTCAACCCGGTAACGAATAGATTCGAGTTCCAGCCTTCGGAGTTCAGCTATGACGCCGTGCGCGTGACGGTGCGGCGCACGGCTGATTCGCCGGGCGGATCGATTCCGCTCTTGTTTGCGAACTCGATGGGCGTCAGTAAGAAGGACATGTGGGCCCGCGCGACGGCGGTGCTGGTCCCGCGCGATATTGCGGTGGTCATCGACTTATCCAATTCGATGTCCTATGACAGCCAACTGCGTTTCTGGGACCGCGCCGACGGTGGTAGCAGCAACTTGCGCGACGTGTGGGCCGCCTTGAACGGGCCCGAGCCGGATCGTCCATACTTGCCGGGACCGGAAACCGAAACTGAGTATGCGGCCGATACCGGACCCACGTTTGGCGCAATGACTACTTGGGGCGACCCGCTGGTGCCGCGCAGCTACAAGCCCGCCTCTGATCCCGGCTTGTGGTACATACCCAAAGGAAAAAACACCTCGGTGCCGGCCGCGGAAGCCAGTCTGGCGGCGCGCGGCTACAGCGCGGCGGAGCGCTCGGCACTGCTTTCGGGCGCCTATGACGGCACCGCGAGCTATTGGGTGAACCGCACCGGCGTCATTCTCGGACTGGCCCTCTGGCATAGCGGCAAGAGCGGTGGTCTGAGTCCGTCCGGCGGCGACGGGGACAACTACGTGGAAGACAAGGAAGTGGAGTGGATTCCGATACCCAGTTTTTCCAGTGGTTGGACCTGGAAGGATTACATAAAAGGCGTGGGCGGCCAGACGAGTCAGAAACCGACCGCGGATGGGTTCGCGTACCGCTATGGCCTGAAGACCCTGGTCGATTACATCCTTCAGTATCATCCGGACATTAGTCGGACGGACAATCTGTGGGCTACGCCTGCAGAACCGCTGCGTGCGACCAAGGATGCCGTTCAGACCATGATCAACGTGATCACGGCTTTGAACAGCATGGACCATCTGTCGCTGGAGGTGTTCGCGACCACGGCTCACCACCAGGTCGATTTGACGGACAATCTGCAGTCCATCGCCGACACGCTTTACCAGCGTCAGGCGGGCCATTGGGACACGAACACTTGCATAGGCGGCGGCCTGGCCTGCGCCATCAATGAGCTCAAGTCCTCGCGCGCCCGCGCGGCGTCCGCCAAGGTGATCGTGCTGATGTCGGACGGCGTGCCGAACGTCGACGAAGCCGGCCGCGTTCTCAGCTTCGGGGCCTCGGCGGCGGTGCAGTACGCCTATGAACAGGCGGATCGAGCGGGCAGGGAAGGCATACGGATTTATTGCGTCAGCGTGGGCTACAGCGTGGACCGCAGCATCATGCAGACCATAGCTGCCAAGGCGCATGGTCAAGAGTTCTTCGCGTCAGGCTCGCCCGAAGAATACACGGAACAACTGGAGGACATTTTCCGGGCCCTGGGTGGAAAACGCCCCGTGGCGCTGATCGAGTAGGCGAGGGATGGAGTAAGCGGCCGTGTGAGCGGCAGGAGAGGGTTGAAGATGTATTCTCTAGAGCGGACGCGGTTGAGTCGCCCGCGGCGGCGTGCGGCCGTCGCGGCTCAGGTGGCGGTGTTTGCGGGGGTGATGATGGGCTTCGGCGCATTGGCCATCGACTTGGGCCGTCTCTATACGGCGCGCGGCGAGCTGCAGCGGGCCGCTGATTCGGCGGCCTTGGCCGGTGTGTCGAGTTACTTCAGCGATGCGGGTCTGTTACAGGACGCGCCGGCGCTGGGCACGATGGCCAGATCGCGTGCGGGTACGCTGGCATTGCGCAATCCGACGCTCGGGGCCTATACGCAGCTTGAAAGCCCTGACTTGGTGCTGGGCACCTTGGATGTATCAGACCCGCATTCCGTGCTGGACACGTCGGGCGGGGCACGCTTGAACGCAGTCCAGATCATGGTGCGCCGCACCGAAGGCAGCCGCAACGGACCGGTTGACTTCCTCTTTGCGCACATTTTCGGACGCGCGCACGGTGGTGTTGTGGCCTCGGCGACGGCAGTCGTGGATGACCGCTTTGCCGGCTTCCGCACGACCGAAATCAACCAGATACTGTTGCCGTTCACGATTCACCGCGATTACTACGAGGACATGCTCGTCAGCGGCGGCGATCAATGGTCCTTCGAGGACGATCGCCTCGTCACCACCTCGGATGGTGTGCCCGAGATCAAACTGTTCCCCTGGAAGCTCAGCGGCCATTCGTCGCCTGAAGGCGCCGGCAACTTCGGCGCGCTCAATATTGGCGACGACGATTCGGGGTTGCCACCGATAGCGTGGCAGATCCTACATGGCATTTCGGCCGAGCAGCTAGAGAGGACGCTGGGAACCTCCACTTTGATCTTCTACGACGCCTTCGGCAACCCGGTCGCCTATGAGATTCCCGGCACGCCCGGGATGAAGGCGGCCATGGAAGACGAGCTTCATCAGCGCGAGGGCGACGTGGTTGCCTTCTTCCTGCACGACGCGTATTGGGACAGCGGCAGCCAATGCACGTACCGCATTGTTGACATTCGCTTCGGGCGCGTAATGCACGTGGACCTGACGGGCAGTCCCAAGAACAAAGCATTGTTGCTGCAGCCCGTTGCATACACCGGGCCTGGCGTGATCGTCAGCGAGCACGCGCCCTCGTCCCAGGGTGCGGCCGGGTACGCACGGCTGGTTCGATAACTCGGCGGAGCAGGGTATGAAGGGCAAAACGCGGCAGAATCTCAGGCGCGCCGGTGTGGCGGTTCAGGTGGCCGTCTTTTCCGGAGTGATGATCGCGTTTGGCGCGCTGGCCCTCGATTTGGGGCGGCTCTACACCGCCCGGGGGGAACTACAGCGCGCCGCCGACTCGGCGGCGCTGGCAGGCGCCTCGGCGATCTTCACTGATGCAGGTCTGATCCGCGACGACGCGCGAGTGGACCACTTGGCCGCCAGCCGGGCCTCGGAAATCACGCTCCAGAACCCGACGTTAGGCAGCGGTACTATTCTGGACTCGCCGGATTTGCTTATCGGTGCTTTGGACCTCAACGACCCGAACGCAGTGCTGGACACGTCAGGCGTGAACCGCTTTAACGCGGTTCAGGTGCTGCTGCGGCGCGCGCCGGACTCCTCCAACGGCCCGGTCAGCTATCTGTTCGCTCACATTTTTGGTCAGCATCAGGGTAGCGTCGCCGCTTCCGCCACGGCGGTCGTGGATGATCGCTTTGCCGGCTACAGGACCACCGAGTCCAACCGCCTGCTAACCCCCTTCACCATCCATGTCGAGCGGTACGCCGAGTGCCTTGCCGACGGTGCGGACGACTGGTCCTTTGATGGGGAAGACGTCGTGGCTATGAGCGACGGCGTCCGAGAAATCCGGCTGTTTCCTTGGAAGCTCAGCGGCGGGGGAAAGAAGGGCGGTGACGGCAGCACGTCCGATGGTGCCGGTAATTTCGGCATCCTGAACGTCGGTACGGGGCACGGTGTGCCGGCCGTTGAAGAGCAAATCCTGCACGGCATCACGCCGGAGCAACTTCTGGCGGAGGTCGGCACTTCGGAACTTATCTTTTATGACCCGTTTGGCGAACCAGTGACGTACGTTATGGGGGGCACGCCGGGCATGAAGAGCGGCATGGAGGACGCGCTAGAGGCTCGCATCGGTGAGTTGGTCGGGTTTTTCCTGCACGACTCATATAGCGGGACCGGGGCCAACCTGACCTACAACATCGTGAACATACGGTTTGGGCGCGTGATGGAAGTGAATCTGCACGGTAATCCGTCCGACAAGCGATTAATTATTCAACCAGTCGCCTACACCGGGCCGGGCATCGTCATCAAGGAATACGCAAAATCCAGCGAAGGCGCAGCGGGTCTGGTTCGGCTGGTCCGTTAACGGCGCGGGCTGAAATGAGTAACCGCGCGAAACAGCCGATTCCATAAGCATGTAGCGCCTGATCCGGCGTACGTGTCGCCGGCGCGATGCTAGCAGCCGGATCCGAGGTTTCTCGGACCTGGGCGGACCGGGCGAAGGCATACAAGGATACACGCAGCTTTGAGCCAGGTTATTCGAGTCATCGTCGTCAATGCCGACGAGGCCGCCACGGTCGAACTGCGCAATCATCTTCTGGGCGTGGAGGGGGTGAAGATCGTGGCCGAGATCGACGAGCCGGCCCTGCTGCCGCAGGCGTTGGCGCAGTTCCCGGCCGAAGTGCTGCTGATTCATCTGGACCCCGACCCGGCCGGCATGATGGACGCGGTTGCGCCGCTGGTAGAGGCGCGCAAGGAGCACCTGGCGGCGATCGGCATGACCGAGGACCGCGACGCGGAGCTGGTGGTCCGGGCCATGCGGGCCGGGATGCGCGAGTTTCTATGGAAGCCCTTCCCGCCGGAGCAGTTGAGCGAGATTCTGTTGCGGGTTGCGGGGGAGGCGGCGGGTGCGGGCCGGCGGCTGGGGCGATTGATTCCTGTGGTCGGAACGTGCGGCGGGGTGGGGGCGACGACCCTGGTCACCAATGTCGGCGTGGAGCTGGCGCAGCTCCGCGACCGCGAGTGGTCCGCGCCGAGTGGGGCGGGCAGTGCGCCAAGCGTCGCGGTAGTGGACCTGGACTTCCGCTATGGGCAGGTCGCGATGTTCCTGGATGCGCAGGCGAAATACAGCGTGGCTGAGCTATGCGACACGCCTGAGCGCATCGAGCCGCAAATGATCGAGCGCGTGATGTACCGGCACCCGACCGGCGTGCACGTGCTGGCGCAGCCCAACGACCTGGAGCGCGCCGAGCGAATTAGCGCCGCACAAGTCGGCAGCGTGCTGTCGGCCCTTCAGGAGCACTACGACTTCGTCATCGTGGATGGGCCGGTGCGCTTCGATCCCACCGCGCGCACCGTGCTGGATATGACCGACACCTGCTTGTTGCTACTGCAGCTCGTCGTGCCGTCCGTGCGCAATGCGGACCGGATGCTGCACGAGATGGCCCGCTGCGGCTACAACCTCGACCGCGTGCGCATCGTCTGCAACCGCTTCGGGCGCGAGGCGGGTTACCTCGAACAAGCCGACGTCGAAACCACGCTCGGCCGCAAGATCTGCTGGACCGTGCCGGACGACTGGAAGACCTCGAGCACGGCCGTGAACGTGGGCACACCCCTGCTGGAGTGGGCCCCGAAATCCAAACTGCGGGCCGCCTATCGGGCCATAGCGCTGGCCCTGGCGAGCGCCACCGAGAGCGCGGCCGGAGAGAAGCCGGAAGCGGGCTCAGCCGAACCGGCCCGGAAAAGTCTGCGCTCGATATTTGCCGGACAGAAGTCATAGCGAGGAATCGCACAGGGAGTGCATATGGCGTTCTTTGCGAAAAAACCTGCGGCTACTACGGCGGCGCCGCCGCCATCCAGCGAAACTCAATCGGGACACACCGGCGTTCAGACCAAGACTCCGGCCAAGCCTGCCCGGGAAGCCGCAGCGGATGCCAAACCGCCGCAGCGCCCGGGGCCTGTCAGGGATCGCATAACCGACGAGCGCGCCATGCGCTTTCAGGAGCTGAAGGCCTCCATTCACCGCAAGCTGGTCGAGCAGATCGACATGACCAAGCTCGCCCGCGAGGTCAGCGAGGAACTGCGCCAGCAAGTGAAACAGATGGTCAAAGCCCTGTGCGAAGAGGAGAACACGCTCCTGAACTTCAGCGAGCGCGAACGGCTGGCTCAGGAAATCCTGGACGAGACGTTCGGCCTCGGGCCGCTGGAATCACTGCTGGCCGACCCGCACGTGAGCGACATTCTGATCAACGGTCCCAAGCGGGTCTACGTCGAGCGCGGCGGGCGGCTGGAGCTGACCAACGTGACCTTCAAGGACAACGGGCACCTGCTGCACGTGATTGACAAGATCGTGGCGCCGCTGGGCCGGCGCTGCGACGAAGTCTGCCCGATGGTCGATGCGCGCCTCAAGGACGGCAGCCGCGTCAACGCGATTATTCCGCCCCTGGCGATCGACGGCGCTTCGGTCTCGATTCGCCGCTTCGGCAAGGACCCCATCACCTGGGATGACTACATCGCCTTCAAGTCCTGCGCCCCGGAGATGGTCGACTTCCTGCGGGCCTGCGTGCAGTCGGGGCTGAACATCCTGATTGTCGGCGGCACCGGCTCCGGTAAGACGACTCTGCTGAACAACCTCTCGTCCTTCATCCCGGAGGACGAGCGTATCGTGACCATCGAGGACGCCGCCGAACTCCAGTTGCGCCAGCCGCACATCGTGCGACTGGAAACCCGCCCGGCCAACATTGAGGGCAAAGGCCGCATCACGATTCGTGACCTGCTCATCAATGCCCTGCGTATGCGGCCGGACCGGATTGTGGTGGGCGAGTGCCGCGGCGGCGAGACGCTCGACATGTTGCAGGCCATGAACACGGGTCACGAAGGTTCGATGACCACGATCCACGCCAACAGTACGCGTGACGCCGTGCAACGCGTCGAGACTATGGTGATGATGGCCGGTTTCGAGCTGCCGACGCGCGCCATCCGCCAGCAGTTCTCCTCGGCTATCAATCTGATCGTGCAGGCGGCGCGCCTGACGGGCGGCCCGCGCAAGATCACCGCGATTACCGAGGTTCAGGGCATGGAAGGCGACGTCATCACCATGCAGGACATCTTCAAATTCGAACAGGATGGCGTGAACTCCGACGGCAAGGCCTTCGGGCGAATTGTGGCGACCGGCGTTCGCCCGCAATTCGTAGGCCGGCTGGTTTCGGCCGGCACCGAGGTAGACCCGAGCTGGTTTGAGCCGCGCGACCTGATTACGGACTGATGCCATGACATGTACACTTCTGGCCCTGAAGATCATGGAGAACGCGAGTAGCGTTCTGTTCATCCTGGCCCCGCTGCTGGGCGGCGTGATGCTGGCTTACGGGGTCTTCCA
>JAGPEO010000190.1 GCA_018056925.1 Phycisphaerae bacterium | reverse complement strand
TCGCGCCGCTCCCGCCGAGTCCCGGCCGAGAGCCGGTACAAAAATGGCAGAGTCAGTATAACGCGCCGGCGGTCGTTCAGGAAAGGATTTTTGACCCGCAGTTCGCCCGTTCAGGCCAGAGGTCGTTAACGCCTATGTGGCGCCCCTACAGTTTCCGGGCCTGATGCAGAAGTCGCCGCACAGGCAGG
The DNA here is from genome assembly GCA_018056925.1 of Phycisphaerae bacterium. Lineage (GTDB taxonomy): Bacteria > Planctomycetota > Phycisphaerae > UBA1845 > Fen-1342 > JAAYXS01. The sequence continues at coordinate 7,282 of JAGPEO010000190.1, read as the reverse complement.
AATTCGGATCGCCCGGCACGGGATCACCAAACCGGGGGCTGAATGTCCGCCACTTCTGTGTAGAATGGTCGCAAAATGGCCGCCAGCGGCTTCGTTGTCTGGCCGCAGAAAGTCGGCGGTTGGGGCCAAGGACAGGTCAATCTTCGGGCAAGCCGCAGGGCAGGGCGAGCGTGCTGCGTGGCTGCCCCCAATGCCAGACGCAAGAGGACCCGAGATCGGAGATCATTGCTCTGCCCCCTCACTTGTCGGGGCCGCTCCTTGGCCAGTGCCTACCTGCTGGCACCGACAGCTACATCAGAGCCGGCGCAAATGCACAGCGGTATGCTGTGCCGCCGTTGCCGCCACGCACGCCCGGCGGCAAAAAGCTCTGCGGAAGTGCGGGGGCCTCCGCGTGCCACTACGATTCGGGGCATGCCGCCGGAGATGTGCGCGAAGCAAGGTCGTACTGGTTTCACTGGGCCGAGAGCATAGGCGGCAGCGCCATTTACAATGGCGCGTGCTTTTGGAGCCGCCCCGGTGGCCGGTATGCCGCAAGAATCCCGTCTTCCGCCGGCTTCCGGCGCTATAATCTAATGGCGGGCCGCCGACACAGCCGCAAGTACAGCAACGTCAATGGCTTACGATTCTGAAAAACTGCGTGGAATTCTTGCTTGCGGGTACTGGTACTCGGCGGCGAGAACAGTATACTAGCGGGCCATTGTGTGTGGCCGAGAGAACTACCGGGGAGAGGAACAACTAATGGTTAGATCAACGAAGAAATTGCAGTGTGCTCAATGCGGGCGTATGTTTGGAATGCCGGCTCACCTGGGGCGGCACATGAACGCCGTGCATGGAATCGGCAAGCCGGCCCGTGCCGGACGCAAGCCGGCCCGCGGCCGCGGGCGGCCGGCAGGCCCAACGACCCCAGACGGCTTTGGGCAGGCTGAGTCGCACCTGCAACGCGCCCGGGAATCGCTGCTGCAGCAGCGCGCCACGATCGACTCGCAAATCGAGAAGATCGGGCAAGTGCTGGAAGCCCTTTCCTGATACCGTTAACGGGCACGTCTGCCGGCGGTGCGCGGTCCGCTGTAGGTGCATCCCAGCGGCCAAGGGGCCTGCATCGCCCAACCCAGACCAGATGACGCAAATGCGAAGCCGGCCGCCAGATCAGGCGGCCGGTCCGCATACTTTGCGCCAATTCCTGGCGGCGCCGAGGGGCCTCCTGGTACCGAATGGCCCCGCGTCATTCAGGCGGGGCCATTTGGCGGCCCATCTCAACTCTGCGTCAGCAGCGCCACGAACGGGTCAATATCAAACGCGTTCACGCTTCCGTCGCCGTTGCAGTCGGCCAGGAGATAGCTGCACGCCGGATAGGCTGCGGCGTAGCCGGCCGGGTCGGTGATGGCCAGCACGAAGGCGTCGATGTCAAAGGCGTTGACCGCTCCATCACAATTCAGGTCGCCCGTCTCCGCGGTCAAATCACACGAGATATCGTACAGTCGTACGGCATCGACGGCGGCTTCGGTGATCGAATTGACCGGAGTGTCCATGACCGAGAAGCGGACCTGGACCTCCGACGTCAGGCTGATGTAATCATTGACGCGGAATTCGCGCTGTACCCATCCGCCGCCGCTGGTCACGTGTTCGACGAGAACCCAGGTGGCCCCGCCATCGTTGCTCAATGCGACGTCAAGGAAATCCTGTGCTGGGGAGCCGACGTCATCGCACGCGATCCAGCGCGCATATCGCAGGAATACCGCTCCGCCGTCCGCGAGGTCAAATACGGGTGAGAGCAGCATAGTGGGCCCCAAATCCACGTCACGCGACCAGAAAGCCTCGGTCAGGAAGCACTTGCCGGAGCCGTCGAAATCGGCCTTAGGCGCCTGCGGCCGGTCATCGGCGCGCGGCAGTGCGCGCTCCCACTCCCCCTCCTGCAGGCTGGGATCGTTGACCACCGTCCAGCCCTGGTCTTCTTCGCAGTTGTCCTCGAGCAAGACCGTCAGGATTCCCACGCCGGCTTGGAAGGGACCGTCCGGGCCGCCCTCGGGCAACGTCACATTGGCGCCCCCGTCGCCGGCGGCGCTGAAATAGAACTCAGGCAAAGCGCCACAGGCAAATGCCGGCAGCGTGACTTCGAACATTTCGCCGCTGACGTGCGTGAGCGGAATGGACTCGAACGGCCCGCTCTGGCTGCGGTAATGCAGTAATGCCGAATCGGGCACGTAGAACTGCCGGCCGTCCTCTATTCGCACCGGCACCAATGTCGGCTGCCCCGGCGCAAGCAGCGTCGGCGCACCGCTGGGTAGCGAGATCTGGATAGGGAAGCAAGGCCCCAAGGTCGTCAAGTCCGATTCGAAGTAGTCCGCCGGAACGCCGGCGCCGCGGGACAGGCCGGCCAAAGAACCGACCGCGCTCACGTCGAGGTAGCTGATCCGGATGCGTCCGTCGAAGAACAGCTCGATTTGGAAGGTGTTCTGACTGGCCGTGCCGGACTCGGGGACATTCAGCCAGGTGACCGCCACGCGGTCGCCGGCCAGCTTCCAGCTAACGCTGGCGGCCTCACCCGAGGGATTGAGATTGTCGAACAGACCCGAGATGCGCGGCCGGTTGAAGTGCGTCGCGATGGACGGGCTGGAAGCGGAGTCGCCGGCGCCAAACGTGATGTACCCGTTACTGCCGACGTAGAAGTCGTTGTACGACACGCCGTATAGGCTTACCTGCGCTCCGGGGGCGACCCGAACAAACGTGTCATCTCCAAGTTGGAGTTCCTCTCCGCCCGTGGGATCGGTCGGCAGAACGTCGATCGGGCCCACGCAACCGAAGTAGAAATCGGTCGAACCGTTTGGCTCGAATGTCACGCTGCGATATTGCAAGTCAAAGGGGGAGGTATCAAAGTGCTCGGTGAACGGGTCCGGCACCTCCGGCGTGGTAAACGTATAGCACGCGCCGCCGTTGTCGTCATAGACCCAATTGCCCGCCGCGTCCGTCGCCTGAACGGCATAATAGTATGTCCGGTTGTCCTGCAGGGCGGTCAGGGCGATCACCGGCGTGAACACCAGCGCCGGATTGCCGGCCTGCTGCGTCAGCGCCGTCGGGCTGTAGCCGTAGAAAACCGTGCCGCTCACCAATTCGTTGGCCTCGAAGCTGATGTTGGCGGAACGCGGCTGGATGTCGTGCGCGCCGATATCGAAGATTTCGGGCGACAGGCAGTCGATCGTGGCGCTGTCCGTGACCACCACGTCGTAGTGGCCCTGACCGTCATCGGCATCGATGTACGTCGCAGTCACTACATTGCCATCGCCCACCCACAGCACGCCCGGCGCATCGACGTCGCTCAACGGAATAAGCCCAATGAAGGCCGCCGTGGCCGCGCCGGTTTCCGTCAGCACGACCGGTTCGCCGGCCGGCTCGAGGTCGGACGCGACGGTCACGGTTATCGTCTCGACCGCCAGCGGATCCGTGTTTAGGTCGCAGTCCAGAACTCGCAATTCAGCCGCGACTTGGCACGAGTAAATGGTCCGGTTGAACCGGATGTTGCCGGCCGAACTGCACGGCAGCACGCCGCTGACAACCAGGGCGTAGTCAGCGTCCAGCTCAGGCGTCTCCACGTGGCCATCGCCGTTGATCTCAGACGCGATCACTTCGACAGTCCAGATGCCGCCCGCCGGGTTTAGGACGAAAACGTTCTCGACCGTGTCGACCGTGTTGGCCGAACCGCCGGCGGTGGAGTAATTGCCGCCCAGCAAGCCGTTGTTGCCCCAGTAAATCGTGCCGTCCGGGGCCGTAACCTTGAGGGTTAGGTCGTTGATCCGCGCCAGTGAGGCCGAGGGCGAGCCGGGCGGGTCGGCGTAAACCAGCGTAGCCTTGAATTCCGGCGTGCCGGAATCGACCGCCAGCGTGTAGACCATGCTGTCGAGGGCGCCCAGCACGACTTCTTCGTTAACGATGAACATTCGCTCGCGCAGGTCGTAGATGTTCTGCGCGCTCGGAAATCCCCAGCCCTGGTGTACGCGCGTCAGGTCGTGGCCGGTGCCGCTGAACGGGTACTGCCGGGCGGTGTTGATCATTACCGCCTTGGCGGTCGTCATGTGCGGACGGTTGTCAAACACAGTGCCGGCCGGATCGACTTCATTGCCGAATATGCCGTCGGCCCACATCTGGAAGAACAGGCCGCAATGCCCGGCGATGATCGGCGTCGCGCCGCTGGTGCCGCCGAAGCCGGTCGTGTAGGCCGTAGTGCCGCCCGTGGTGGTCGTCAGAATGTCATCGTAATAGGCGCACAGGTCGGGCTTGATGCGATTATCAGCCGCCGGGCCGATGCTGGCGCCCGAGCACCAACAATCATCAGTTGTACCGAGCGTGTCGTAATGATAGACGCCGCCGCCGGAGAGGATGTTCTTCGCCCAGGCCTGCGGCCGTGACATCTGCGTGCCGGCGTTGCTCTGCGACTGGCAGTGCAGAATGTCGAAATCGAACAGGGCTGCGTCGGTTTCGGCCGAAATCGACGTGTACGTCGTCACGCGGTCGCTGCCCACGCTGGCCGTCTCGAAGACGCAGTAGTAGGGGGCCTGCACCTGTTCGGCAATGTGTTGGTAGCGGTTCGGACCGGTCAGGCCGATGGTGTTGTAGTCACCCACGATGCCTTGCCCGGCCGGCAGCATGCCGCGCGCCAGCGGATTGCCGGCGCCGTCACCGAAAACGATGCCCGAGGTCGCCGCCCCGTGTGAGTCACTGCCCACGCTGCCGTGCGCAATCAGCGGGCGCGAGGCGAAGTCGCCGTGCGTCATATTGAAGCCCGCGTCGAAGACCTCGCCGCGCACGCCGGCGCCGTCGTAGCCCGCCACGGTTTCGACATAATCCGCGCCGCCGTATTGGCGGGCATTGTTCATATCTTTTTCGAACGGGCTCCAGCGGTCGACGAAGTGCACTTCATCCCAGGTGATCACCTGCCAGAGCTGCGCAGGGGTGAGCGTGGCTTCCAGCGTGTACTTGCCGGCATCCGGCAGGTTCACGATGCCGCCGAGGGCCTTAATGCGCTGCCCTACGGCGTGTTTTTGCTTCAGGCCGGGCTCGAAAACCATGATAATGTAGCGTTGCCAGGGGAAGTGCTCCTCCAGGTTGGCGCGGTTGTCGCGCAGCACCTCTTCGATCCGGTAGCCCGGCTGATAGAGGCCGATCCAGCGCACGTACGGCAGCGCCGCCACTGCGGCGCGCGTCGCGGCGTCCATGCGCACAACGTAGGAATAGTTCGGCAGGAAGTGGTAGACGCGGCCGCCGAGTTGTTCGATCTGCACGCTGAACTCAGGCAGTATCTGCGTTACAAACTGAACGATGAAGACGTTTCCGCCGGTGCCCAAGTCCGCGGCCACCGCCGGCACGGACTTGCCGGGGTCGAACGTCGCCGCCCGCAGCATGATGTCGTAGTTTGCCTCGCGCACGCAATCTACCTGTCGCCCGTCGAGGCTGATGGCGTAGAACGGAACGTTGCCGAGCGCGGTCTGCTCGTTCCACAGGACCAGGACGCTCGCGGAATCCGGCACGGGGATGGTGCGCGCACCGCTGACGTGGTTGGCAGTCTCGTGAAAGGCCGTACCTCCGTCCAATGCCAACTGATAGCTGGACCCGCTCAACCGTACTTCAACGCCGGCCCAGGCGACCGAGCCCACGGCTACGGCCGCCAGGGCACCAACACGGAGAACATTCCAGGCCTTCATTTGTGCTCCTTCGCCCTTTCGGGCACGCCTTCGCGCAACGCGTTTTGTCAAACTCGAATGTGCGCGGCGAAAAAAAGGTGTTGCCAGTGCGCAGAGCCGCGCCGGGCGTGGCAGAAAGGCCACTCCTTTCCCTTCCACACGGCCGCCGGTCCGCGCTTGTCACCAGCCAGTCACCTCGGTCCATCTTAACCAGTGGGTGGCGCTGGTGAAACGCAATCTTCCGGCCAAGCCAAATCCGCGTGATCGCGACGTGTGCTGCAAAACCTGTCGCCTCGGGTTGTCCGCTTTCCGTTGCGCGGGTACTTGCGGGCTGCCGGGCCGGCCAAGTTCCAGCGCATGAGGGGTTCAGTTCCTGGGGTGATGGCGGTGGACGTAAATATTTGGCGCTGCTGGGTTTACGAGCTCGCCGGCACTTATAACGTGCGGGCGAGTTGCTGAACCGGCGACGTTCCCTCAACACTGCGCCAGACGGGATTCGAACCCGTACTGTGGGGATTTTAAATCCCCTGCCTCTGCCATTTGGGCTACTGGCGCCTGGGCCTCATTGTACCGGACCCGGCCCCGGCTTGCCGCGCTCTCATAAACACTTCCTGCGCGGGAAATCGGGCCCCGCAATTATACATCCGCGCGATCCGGGACGATTAATACGGCGGAACTGAGAGCCAGCCGCTGCCGCGAGCCGCGCGCGAGATGTAAACGCCGTCGCCAGAGCCGCCGGGAGCCCCTGCGCGAGGTGTCATTCTCTCTCTTACGAGGAACGAACATGATTCTACGAACCAAACTGCTCACGTCCAAATTGTGCTTGGCGATCATTCCGGTGACATTCGTGGGGGCGGTTTCGTTTTGGCAGGTCACGCGCGCCTTCGACCACTTCGCCACGCAGACCAACGCCGCCCTGCGCGATAATACGGACGCGGCCCGGACCGCGCTAATCAAATCCCAGGAAACCGACCTGGAGCACGTGGCCCAACAACTTTGGAACGCGTGCCTGGTTCAGCAGGGCTTGTTGGAGCAGAAGTTGGCGGCCGACTTGAATGTCGCCCGTGATCTGCTGCGCCGCGCCGGCGCAATCTCCTTGGCCGAGGAACGGATTGAATGGCAGGCCACGAATCAGTTCACCAAGGCCACCCAGACTGTGTCGCTGCCGAAGATGGTCCTGGGCGGCAAACCGATCGAGCAGATCACCGATGCCACCAGGCGGGCTCCGCTGGTGGACGAGGTTTCGGATATGGTCGGCAGCACGTGCACGATCTTCCAACGCATGAACCCCGCCGGCGACATGTTGCGGGTGTGCACCAACGTGCAGACTCTGGAGGGCAGCCGCGCCGTCGGAACCTTTATCCCGGCCATCGGCCCGGACGGCAAACCTAACCCGGTAGTCGCGAAGTTGCTCAAGAACGAGCCCTATCGCGGCCGGGCCTACGTCGTCAACGCCTGGTACATCACCGCCTACGACCCGATTGTGAACGAGGCGGGCGAAGTGACCGGCGCGCTGTATGTAGGCATCAAAGAACAGAGTATGGACGGGCTGCGCAACGCCATCATGGCCACCAAAGTCGGAAAGACCGGCTACGTCTACGTTATGAATG